>JBHLRV010000190.1:1027-4355 GCA_048882205.1 Candidatus Thorarchaeota archaeon
CAGCAGCTATCACGAAGGAATCGGTGACCAAACTCAAGAATCTCCTTACTCTCCTACTAGATGCTCCATCACCCTCCCTCTGCGTTGCTGGCAACTATGAGATTCTAGGCAGTACCTACGATGCTGTCGAAGCCATTTCCTCAGACAAATTGATTGACATTGGATGTGACAAGACATCTGAGCCCCATAGGGATCAGATTCACGAAGATTCGGTCTTCATGAATCTTAACACTGAAAGAACCACGTGGTCGGGAGGGACTTACGAGATTGGAGATTTCACCATAGTCGGAGTGGAGGGATCGAACCCAATAAACTCAACATTTCCCGGTGAGCGGACAGAAAGCAATCTCAAGTGGGCCTTTGCCGATTCAGTTTCCAAGACTGACGCCTCACCTGAGAAAGTCATAATTGTGACTCATAGTCCGCCATTCGGCTACAGGGACCGACTTGGCAGGTTTGGTGTTCCTCCGCATCTCTGGGGTGCACAAAAGGGGAGTGTCGCCCTTCGCAACTTCATTGACTCTCAGAAGCCCTTTTTGGTGCTTGTGGGCCACATTCACGAGGCATTTGGAGTGCACATTCGCTCAACAGACAAAGACACAGGTGAAACGCAGAACACCGTCATCGATAGGGACTTTGGAAATAGAACAAAGCTCCTAATCGTATATGATACGGAGAAGAGTCAGGTTTCCATCACACTCAACAAAGGAACTCTAGAATACTGGAACTGGTCAAGAGTCCGCATCGCCGAAGAAGGGACTCGTCGCCTGGTTGACATCGAGGGAGAATGGCTGGACAGGAAAGGAAGGAAGAAGCCTTTCAAGAAATGTGACGAAGTAGTGGACATCGACGAAACGGTCACTTCCTTGTTGACCTAGCAGAGGGTCATCAGCAGTTCACGCCCAAGACAAAGTCAATAGTTTTCAATCGGTGCTCTTCCTGCAACAAGTCGAAAGCTTTAATGAGCCTCGCTGCGTGTTAGCCTTCCCTAATGCTTCTTCTAAGCCCTGGAAAGACCCAGCGGCGTGAATCGTCCTTAGATTTCGCCATCTCTTGCTTCTCGAGCCATTTTAGCAGCGTAAGAATCTTGTCCCGCGGTAGGCCTGTTTCGCGGCGTATTTCCTCGAGATTTATCGTTCCTCCTTGGCGAGCAGCAATTAGGATTATCTGTTCAGTCCGTCGCAGGTCTCTGATTGGCACTACTATGACGAGCAGAGCAGAGAAAGAGAGAACGAGGCTCGAGACTATGCTGGTCACACCTTCATCTGTCGGTCCAAGGATAGCATAGATCCAGACTCCCGAAGCCATCATCCCAATGATTATTACTGCAGCAAGGGCATAGAAGCGTTGCCGCCTCCGCCTCAGTTTTCTAGTCAACTTCTCAGTTTCTACTGTCATCTCTCAATCACCCAGCGAAAAAAAAAGGGGAGAAGGGTGGTATAAGTCACTTGGGGCGACGATACCACATAATGTAGATAAACAGTGCAAGTACCCCGTATGTGAATGTCATACCTAATGCGTATGACAATGCAGCTAGGATATTTGCACCGATCACCACCAAGTATGCAGCGAGTACCCCGCCAATGATTGCTATAATCACCAGCAGAATTACTCCACCCATCAATCCAAACCGCTCAAACGGGCCGAAGATTATGTCTCCTAGACCCATTGTCAGTCAACCCCCTTCATACGCCATAGTACTAAGGCGAAAACCACAACGGCACCCAACCAGATGAATGGTATTAAGTACAATCCAGGTGCAGTCCCTGGATCACCTCCGATCGCTCCGGGGGCATAGAAGCCTAGCGAGAATACAAACGCCAGGGCTATGATTATCCCCAAGGGGGATACCACCTTCACGACCCATTGATACCACGACGGAACTTTGAAGTCTCCCGCCTCGTTGGCAGCATCGATGATCTTCGCGCCTCCCCAGACCCAGCCCATTATCAGCATCATGAAGAGTGAGATAATGGCCAGTCCGAAGAACTCTACGTAGTAGTCGAAGATGTCTAGGAGGTATAGACCCCACGAAACGTCCTCTGAACCTGCACTTCCTGGAGCGTCTGTCCATAAAGCAAACGGAAGTCCCATCAGAAACAGGACTATTACTGTCACTATCACCGTCCGTGAACGGGGCCAACCGAACTTGTCCATCACAGCAGTGACAATGGCCTCTAGCAAAGAAACGGCGCTCGTTATCCCTAGAAGCACCATCATTGCGAAGAACACGACGCCCAGTAAGTTACCGCCGACTCCAGTCATTCCTCCGGGCCATGCCATGAACGCGAATCCGGCTCCTCCTGCAGGGCCGGCGGCCAAGAGACCTGCTGTTGCAGCAATCGGGAATATCGCAAGTCCGGCAGTAAATGCAAAGGTTGTGTCGAGGAGACTTGTGGTCACAGCACTATTCGTAAGCTCTCCTCGCCGAGGCAAGTAGCTTGCATATGCTGTAAGAACACCCATACCAGCACTGAGCTTGAAGAAGCTCAGACCCGTCGCTTTTCCTATCATTTCGGTGTAGTCATACGGCACACGTGTGGGATCGAGATAGAAGTCAATTCCTTCGGCTGCGCCTGGCTGAGTCAAGGCAACGAGAGCCATGCCAATAATGATTATCCACAACAGTGGGAAGAATATCATTACTGACCTCTCGATACCTCGAGTGCCGAAGTAGTCGATGATGAATATGATGACCCACACAACTACCAGCCCCACTAGTGTGAGTGGGGACAGCAGTAGATTCACAAAGAAGTACGGTTGATCCAAGAAAGTTGGAGCAACACCCGGTGTTACTTCTAGTGCACCTGGCAGCGGTGCCATTGTCGCCGCGTAGCCAACATAGACTGCAGCCCAGCCGATTATGACTACATAGAACGAACAGAGGATTGCAGTGTTCACAAGTGTGAACCAGCCGAGAAACTCACCTCCGGGGTGAATTCTTTTCAATGCACCTGGGAAGCCTCGTCTAAAAGTAGCACCTAGTACGAACTCCGTGAGTACCACCGGAATTCCAATCAAGGCAATCAGAACGAGGTAGATGAGGACGAATGGTCCTCCACCAAGGCTTGAAACTTTGAACGGCCAGTTCCAAACGTTTCCGAGCCCGGTCATTGACCCCCAGACAGCGAATATGAATCCCATCCGGGTAATCCATGTTTCACGGGCTACCTCCATTTCGACTGTACTTTCTTCTTCTCCCATTCTTAAAACCTCTAAAGAACGTTGAAGAACAATCGTAAAGAGAAGGTTACAGACGGCGGAATAAAGCGTTTTTGGTGGACCTGGGTTGCGATTCCCATCGTATTGACTTCAGTTACTTTCCAAA
>JBHLRV010000191.1:0-4347 GCA_048882205.1 Candidatus Thorarchaeota archaeon
CCACATTCTTCATCTGTACTCATATGACTGATTTCGCAGAGGATGTCTGTGAGATAATCGGAATACTGAATGACGGCGTTCTTACTACACTAGGTTCGCCAACTGAGATCATTGGTCAGGTAGGAGCAACAGACTTGGAGGACGCATATCTGAAGATTGTCGGCGGCGAAATAGATAGAGAGACCCTCCTAAGCTGGAGGTAGCGCCCTTCTCATAGTGACAGGCCACACACACTTTTCTTTTATTGATGTGCGCGGATTCTCAACGCTGGGAGTATTACTAGAAACCAATTATGCCAACTCTTGGCTAAGGCTGTGAGCATCGATGACGACTGACATCCACACGCACCTGGGAGCAGATCGCAACACACTGAACCAGGTCAATTCAGACAACGTGGCAATCTACACGGAAACGTTGATCAGTCGAATGGATGCATTTGGGATAGAGAAAGCAGTACTCACTCCAATTGAGCCTTCAAATGGGAATGAGGTGTGTCTTGAGGCATGTGCAATATTCCCAGATCGCATATTCTCAGCTTGCACAATCATGCCTCGACCTATTGACAGGGCACGAGAGAATCTGGCATACTATGTTGACAATGACTGCGTAGCCTTAGTCTTGGATGATCGCTTGTACCATACTGAGGACCCGGCCCCGCTGATTCTAATCAACGAAGCTGTGGACAGAAATCTCCCTGTCTACATTCACACGGATGTGATGACGACAGACGTACTGTCATTCATCGACAAAGCATCAACAATGTTCCCAAGCGGCAAGTTCATTGTTATGCACATGGGAGGAATCTTCGGATTTCCTCAGCTTATCCCTCTAGTAAAACGCCAGAACATTTGGCTTGAAACCTCAGTGACCTTGGCCAGAATTGTAGAATCGCCGCTACGAGTGTATCTCGATGCGCTGGTGCAGGACATCGGCGTTCCGAAGTTGGTATTTGGATCCGAGCATCATAGCGAATACTTGTATCTAATGGCAGCCATGAACGATATTGACCTCAACGTGGAAACCAGCCGCATCATATCCAAGGAGAACCCGTGGTTGCTACTTGGGCTGAGTTTCTCATAGAGGACAATAGAATCTCGGCGTCCTTTCCTCATCTCAGTTTTGAGGTGAACATCTCTTGGTGTATCAGTTGCTCCAGTTCATCAATCCTCGGGAGACCTACAATTCTAGACTCGGAGACTACTATCGTAGGGACTGCAAGTATCTGAAGCCTCTCTGTCAAGCGTGGTCTCTTTTCGACAGGCGTTTCTACGACTTCAATATGCGGCTGATAGAAATCAAGACGTCCTACTGCCTCCTCTACGATCTGAAGAGCAATGCTGCAAAAAGCGCACTGCTTTGAAGTGAAGACGTTGATCTTGATCGCATCATGGTCACTGCTCGAATCGGTGCCCGCCACAACCGGCTTGTGATGACTGTATGAACTTTGTTGCATTGGCTCTACTCTCTCCGCTTCTCTATTCTGCAAAGGCTGGCGGCTTCAGTCTCACGTGATCTTCGACCCTGTCTACCGCCCTAAGTGGTACAGCCTCCCACGTCAAGGGACGATGGTCAGTTGCTTCCCTTTCAATCACAACCAGAGGACCGTTTTCCTTGTCATACCATACCTGTTTGATTCGTCCTAAGGGAAAACCCCTGAAATCACGGACGAGTTTCCCTTTCAGCAGCCATTTGAAATCGTTGCCTTCCATTGTCCTCACCCGATTGTCTAGGCTAACTCATTCAAGAGCGTGTGTACAACGTACGTATTGTACGGTCAATACCCAGCGGAGAATCTCAATCTTAATAGCAAACAAGCCCACAGTGTGCATTGAGAGCAAATGACTGACTTTGCCGAGTTGGCGCGCACACTGGATGACATCTCCCGAGTCAGCGGAAGGAATGCAAAGATAGACCTAGTGGCTTCCTTCCTACGACAAGTGAGACCAAAAGATCTCGTGGCTGCGACAAGGTTCCTCGGAGGCGCAGTGTTCTCTGAGAGAGACCCCAAGGTTCTGAATGTATCATGGAGGGGCGTGAAGCAAGCTCTGAAGCAGGTCGTTGACTTCAATGATGCAGAGTTCAGTCAGCTCTATGAAGGTGATACAGGAGAAGCAGTGGCGGCTCTTCTCGAGACTGAAGGACGCGTCCGCCAAGCGGGATTGTTTTCATCTTCGTTGACAGTATCTTCGGTAGAGAAGTGCTTCAAGGATATAGCTGAGGCTGAGGGCAGCGGCTCAAGGAAGAAGAAGGAGTCCCTGCTTTCGCAGATGCTTCGAGAGGCTTCAACAAGAGAGGCAAGATACATCGTCGCTCTGGTGCTAAATGATATGAGAATAGGGCTCTCAAAGGGATTGCTGGCTGAAGGACTCGCCAAAGCGTTTGAAATAGGCTCGGATTTGGTTCGGAGAGCTTGGAGTCTTTCCGGCGACTTGGGACAGGTTGCGCATCTTGCGGCAACAGAAGGTCGGACGGCACTTGAGATTCTTAGACCTACGGTGTTCAGCCCTGTCAGGCCGATGCTGGCAACCCCAGCTGATAGTGTTGCGGAACTGTTGCAGGACTCCGAGTATGAGTACTCCTTTGAATTGAAGTTTGATGGTGCGCGAGCGCAGGTCCATAAGGATGGAAGACAGATCAGGATCTACTCCAGAAGAATGCAGGACGTAACAGGAGGTCTTCCCGATATCGTTGCCATTGCAGAGAGAAAGGTCAGGGCAAAGGAGGCCATTCTCGATTGTGAAGTCGTTGCAGTGGACGCTGAAGGTCGTCCTTTCCCATTTCAGACGGTCATGAGAAGGTTCGGCAGAACACGAAATGTCGAAACCGCCGAGAAAGAGGTGACACTCAGGCTCTACATATTCGATGTCCTGCTTGCGGACGGCGAGTCACTTATTGATTCACCGTATTCTGAGAGAAGAAAGACACTCCATGACGTCGCTGACTCTGACTTGATTGCAGAAAACGTAGTAACGTCAGACATTGCCGCCGCAAGTGGATTCTTTGAAAGAAGCAGAGAACTTGGACATGAGGGATTGATGGCAAAGAGAGTTGATTCACCCTATGTTCCTGGAGTTCGAGGCAAGAACTGGTTCAAAGTCAAACACACACTGGACACCATGGACCTTGTGGTTGTGGCGGCGGAATGGGGTCACGGCCGGAGAAGCAAATGGCTCTCTGACTATCACTTAGCAGTCAGAAACGAGGACACTGGAGGTTTTGCCACGATTGGCAAGACATTCAAAGGTCTCACTGACGCTGAATTCGAAGAAATGACATTAAGGCTACAGGCAATCAAGACTGGAGAAAAAGGACATATCGTTACTGTCAGGCCGGAGATAGTGGTGGAGGTCCTTGCTTCCGAGATTCAAAGCAGCCCGACTTATGATTCTGGGATGGCTTTGAGGTTTGCGAGGATATTGAACACTCGCTATGACAAAGGACCGGAAGACGCGACAACTCTTGACGAGCTAAGGCGCATCTACGAGAAACAGTTCAAGTTCAAGGCACGATAGGACCACAGGTCTGATAGACAGACTTAAGACGACTGGACCGTCTGCCTCTGCTCCAGCGCCCTCGACCGGAGCATTTGCGACGGTCAGCTCCTGAAAGCTTGAGGAATGCCTAGATGTCCTATGTCGAAGTGAGTCCAGGGATCTATGTTGTCACAGGGGGTACTTTTCCTCTGTGTAATACGCTCGTTCTCATTTCGGATGAGATCGTAGTGGTCGATCCCGGCTGCTCAACTGAGGCCCTTCGAAGACTTCTCCATCACCAAGACCTAGAGCTTAGAGATGTTGACACTGTCATTCTTAGCCACATACACCCGGATCATATCACACATGCTGTCAGATTGAACAGGCTGTCTAAATGCAGAATTGCGGCCAATGAGATTACTGCCCCTCTATTTAATCAGAAAGAGAAGATGAAACAGTTTCTTGGATTTCATCCCGGACAATCTGTAAGGAAGCTTTGGGAGGCACTAGTGAATGAGAGAATGTATGGCGCACTAGACGCAGGACGTGTCGATGAGGTTCTAGCAGACGGCGACAAGTTCGCATTCGGTGACCTCACACTCCAAGTTGTCTATACTCCCGGCCATCTGCCTGACCATATGTGTCTGGAAATCCTTGAACATCAACTTCTCTTTGGTGCCGATATCGATTGCACAGAGTTTGGCCCATTCTATGGTCATCCGAACTCTTCGATTGACGAGTTCAAGGATTCCGTTAACAGAATCAAGAGTGGGGCCTATGACGGGCTGATTAGTGGACATCTGGAAGACCCTATGGTACAGGGTAGGTTCGCCGTTTTGAATTAACTTCACTTTCGAAAGTGAAAGTTCGTTTT
>JBHLRV010000192.1:0-4333 GCA_048882205.1 Candidatus Thorarchaeota archaeon
CGCTGCCACTTCAATTGAGGTCGTAGGAGGACTTATGGCAATGGGGATTCCACTCATCGCAGTGATCTTGTTTGTGGTCCTGCCCGCGACAGTCTACGAAACAGTCCTGAATTTCTACTTCTTGGGCGACACGTTTGTGCAAGTAATTGGCATGCTTCTCTACATGGGAGGAGGGGCCCTTCTCATATGGAGCGCTAGACATCTTGGTAAGTTTGACATTGGCAAGGTCGCAGTTGCAGAAGATCACGTCTTGGTTGAAACCGGACCATACGCACGCGTCGGTCATCCGAGCTACACCGACCAGTCTCTAATTGCGCTAGCAGTGTCCTTCATCCTGCTCAATGCTGTGCTATTTGTCAATGTGGTGGTGGCCGCCGGATTCTATTTCCAAAGAGCTCGGCTTGAAGAGAAACTCCTATCTTCGGAAGACGGTTTTGGCGAGCAGTACCTGAGCTACATGAGTCAAACAGGGAGATTCTTCCCTAGACTAAGCTCAAGTGTGAAGTAGAGAGAATGGGAGCTTCTCCATCATCTTATTGACGGATGGTTTGGACCCAACACATATCCAGAGGCATGGAGCTCAACGAGTATGCCGTAGCGTTTTTCCAACTCCTTAATTCACACCACTTAAATAACAGCAAAGGAGCGCTACTCGTTTAGATGTGACTAGGTGATGAAACATGGTTGAATTTCATGGATTCATCTACAAGACTCTGGAGAACATAGTTGGGCCAGAGAACGTTTCTGACAAGGACTTTGATCTTGAATCTTATACTCGAGACTTGAGTTCAGCTCCTGAGAAGAGAGCCTCGTTTGTTGTCAGACCAAGCACGAAAGAGCAGGTTTCAACCATAGTCAAGGTTGCGAACAGGTATAGATTACCCGTCTACATCAGAGGGGGCGGCACCTCGCATTGGGGAGAATGGCTTCCATTGCAGGGCGGGATATTGATGGACATGACTGAGTTGAATCAGATCGTGGAAATCGATGAGAGAAATCTGACTGCAACGGTTCAAGGAGGATGTACTTGGTTCAAGCTTCGAACTGAACTCAAGAAGCGCGGCCTAACATGCGATCCTAGAGAGATGGGCGGTCGAACCATAACGATTGGAGCAAGCATTACGAAGATAGGTTCAGGCTCAATCGGAATCACAAAGCGCGGAAGACTGGGATGGGATGTTCTAGGCTTGGAGGTTGTCTTGCCCACTGGAGAGATAGTGAAGACGGCGGCTTTAGAATATCTTGGAGTTAGACCCTTCGAGAATCGGGGGATAGGACCAGACTTGACCCATTTCTTCATTGGCTCAGGTGGTGAGTTGGGAGTCATCACGGAGGTCACCCTAAGAGTTTCTCCGATTCCACTCGACGCATACCTGTTCTTCGAGTTCGATCGGTTTGAAGACGTAGAGAAAGTCGGAGATGAGGTGACTAGGCCCGTAGGGGATGAGTTGGCCTGGCATCTGGAATATGGCAAGGCGGCAGACTTGGATGCGGGTGTAGAAGTGCGGGTCTGGACCTATGGCTATACTGACAAGGAGCTCGAGTTTCGCTGCGAAAGAGTGAGAGCCATTTGTAATGAGGCAGGAGGAGGGGAGGGTGATCCGAAGAAGACTGAGGAAACCCACCACCGCGATCATGGCTTCCTGTGGGGTGGCCTGACTGACTACTTTGAGCCAGGCCCGGTTGACTATGTTGGAGGGTATTTCCCCCTTTACTCGCAGCACAAGTACTATGAAGTCTGGAAAGAGGTTGTGGTTTCGAAGCACGGTTGGGCTCCTCCAAAGTGCGGCTTTGGAGGATGGTTGGTTCCTAGATGCTGGGGGCATTACGCGGAATTCCGATATACCGATCCTGATGAGCGCCCCCGCGTAAGGGAAACTGCTGAGGAACTAACGAGAAGATACATGGAGATTGACTTCATGCCATGGCGTCTGGGTGACCATTTGTATATGACTGAATACACAATCCCCAGACTTGGTGGCTGGTATGAGCTAATTAAGCGATTCAAACGGGAGCTGGACCCGAACAATGTACTAAATCCAGGAATAATGATTCGGTGAACGGAGGGAACGAAATGCGGGTTTCTGAGTACTACGAACAGATTTGGAAGTGTGGGAGATGCGGATACTGTGCTGGAGGTCATCCGGACGACCGTTGCCCCTCTCGATTTCTGGGTGGTTTTGAGTCGTCGACTGCCCGAGGAAAACTTCTCATTGCGAGAGCCCTCATGAAGGGGGAGTTAGATCCCTCAGGTAAGCTCGCGGAAAGGGTCTACGAGTGTTCACTCTGTGGGTCCTGTGAAACCATCTGCGACACAATCATCCATTTGGAGCTGACAGATATTCTTGAAACCCTTAGGGCTGATCTGGTTGAGGCAGGGCTGGGACCGATGCCTCGACACAAGGAGATTCTGGATTGGATTATGGAAGAGAATAATCCATACATGGAGAGGCATGAAGACAGATTGAAGTGGATACCTCAAGGGAAGAACGCCTCAGGAGAGAGCGAGATTCTGTATTTCACGGGATGCACAGCTCCGTACAGACAGCCTGAGATCTCAAGAGCGTTCTTGCAAGTCATGGAGGCTGCTGGAGTTGGCGTTCACGTCGCACCCCAAGAATGGTGTTGTGGCTCAGTATGCTTCAGGGTGGGAGCAAGAGATGTAGGGATGACTCTTGCAGAACACAATGTTGAACTCTTCAAATCACTAGGAGTGAAGAGTATTGTGACCCACTGCCCTGGTTGCTACAAGACGCTAAAACAGGACTACCCAAAGCTCGTGGGGGAGCTACCACTGAAGATACTCCACGCCTCAAAGTTCATCGAGGGTCTGCTGAGTGAGGGCAAGCTTAAGTTGAATGGCAAGGTTGATGGAAAAGCCACGTACCATGACCCATGCCATTTGGGGAGGCATGCGGACATGTACGACTCTCCAAGAAGAGTTCTAGAGTCGATACCCGGTGTAGAGCTGGTTGAAATGGAACGAACACGCCAAGACTCATGGTGCTGCGGTGCTGGTGGAGGCCTGAAATCTGCCTTTCCTGATTCAGCATTGAAAGTCGGGTATGAAAGAATCAGAGAGGCCGAACAGACTGAAGCGAAGTATCTCGTTTCTGCATGTCCGTTCTGTAGGCAGAACTTGAAGGATTCAGCTGAAGGACAAATCGAGGTCTATGATCTGCTCGAGTTACTGGCGCGGGCGATTTGAAACCTCTTTACCGCAGACCTTGATGTCTTTCAGCCAAGGTGCCAACTGAGTGAATTACTCTTCAAAAGACTTAAGTGGTACTTAACTATTGTAAAGTCCGAGGTGTGAAGATGGACTTCTTGAGCACGAAAGGTTGGATGTGGATAAATGGCATCACCTTGATCATAGTGGGTGCCATCTCGCTTGTCCCCGAGATAGCAGCGCTGATTCCAGAAATACCCCTAAGTATCGTGAAGATTGTCTTCTCTCTGGTCACTCTCTTTGTAGCATTTCGAGAGACTGATTTGGAGAAACTCAACGGCAAGCTTTGGCTTCTTACTTTGGGCCTCATTCTTCTATTCATGGGCATCTTTCCATTCTTCCCTGAGGCCATGACTGCAATTCCAAGGATTGGTGACTTTCTTAACACGTTGAAGGTTGTACTTGGTGCACTGACTTTCTTGGTGATTGCTGTCGACTGGTCCAAGCTTGGACTGTGATGCATATGAAGCGAGGTAAGGTCGTTCCTCCTCAGTGGGTCAACTATAGCTGATTGTCGATTGAAGTCCAGAGACAAGATGAGTACTCGCTCAGTACAAAGGAGTAGGTGCGAACCTAATGGATGAAGTGGCGCCGGAACTCGCGAGCCTGAATCAGAACCTTAGACAGATAATCGATAGGTATCGAAACTCACAAGGGAAGCTGAACTACTTTTCCCTCATGGCAGATAGAACCATGGTAGAGTACGCTGAAACACTATCTTACTTCGACCTGAGCACATTGAAGACTAGAGAGGCACGGATAGCCTTCTGGATAAACAGCTACAACTCACTGTCGATATATGGAGTAGTCAAGAAACTTAAGAAAGACCCCGGTTTCGCAGAGAGAGGAAACAAGAGTTGGCTGGGCCGAGTGAGATTCTTTGCTGTTCAGAGATTCAAAGTAGGGGGAATGATGTACACGCTGAGAGCCATAGAGAATCTTGTCAGAAAGGAATTCAAAGACCCTCGTGTGCATTTCGCACTCAATTGTTCATCGTTGGGCTGTCCGATTCTGAAAGACGGACTCTATAGTGAGGAGAACCTAGATAGAGAACTCGATGCCGCCACCAGACTCTATCTGAGTAGTCCTGAAGGCCTCAGGCTC
>JBHLRV010000193.1:0-4307 GCA_048882205.1 Candidatus Thorarchaeota archaeon
TTCTAGGGAACTTCGCGCTGCACGTTACGTTGCCAATATTCTGTTCAAATCAACGAAGAACATGAATATTGTATTCAAGGTTGCAGAGAAAGACCCTGTGATGAGGGAGTACATGATTGACTTTGTCACGGGCACTAGGCCCCTTCCTCAGGTACGCGCAAAGATGATTAGACGAATGCTTACCCGTCACCCAATGATGGCGATGAGATTGAGGCTCTAGCTCTTTGTGAGCGATCATGGGGTGAATACTTTGGTTGAACCATGGAGATTCAACTGAATCTTCATAAAGTCCTTGGCTAGGACTGAATTTGGCATGATTCCACGAGCCTCATTCAGAATCTGTGACCCATCCCCATAACGCGGGCTATAGTGAGTGAGCACGAGCAGTTTGACACCACAATCCTTTGCGAGTTTCGCAGCCGAAAGGGCAGTCATATGACCTCTCTCTTCAGCAAGATCTGAATGTTCCGACGTATACATCGCCTCTGAGACTAGGATATCAGCATTTCTTGCTGCCTCTCTGAGGCTGTCACACGGTCGAGTGTCTCCAGTGTACACAACCTTTAGCGGGCGCGGTCTTGAACCAGTGACATCCTCTGGTCGAACCTCTCTTCCATCGTCCAAGACTACTGCCTCCCCATCCGCCAGCTTCCCCCAAAGAGGCCCCTTCGGCACGCCCATATTCTTTGCTTTATCAGGCAGAAACTCTCCTGTCGGTCGGTTATATGTTACCTCGTATCCAAATGCAGGACCCCGATGTTCCACTTCAAAAGCTCGGACTGCAATATTGTCATTCTCAAAGAGCACTCCACCTTCAATTCCATACACAGTCGTCTTGAAGGTAGTTCCGAGATTGATGGTCTTTTGGTTCACTTTCACATACTCAATCAACTCAACTGGCCCATAGATGTCCAGAGGCTTGATTCGGCCCATCAGGGAGAACCTAAGCAATAGGCCTCCTAGTCCGAGCAAGTGATCCGCATGCGCGTGAGTAATGAAGACGGTCATCTTCTTGTTTTGTCCCAGTCCAGCCCGCTCGAACTGCCTCTGTGTGTCTTCTCCACAGTCGAACATCAGGTTCCATCCACGATGTCTAACCACCAAAGACGGATGGTTCCTTCCTTCTGTAGGGATGCTCCCGCCGCTGCCAAGTATCACTATCTCTATCAAGTCTCGATAGCCACCGACATGGCCGTTCTGTTTCAGACAAGATATGGATTACGACTCGGGATTTGCTAGGCTAGATCGACTGGAATCTCACCATGTTCTGCTTCTCTTCGCACGATACCGTATGATCTCGCGTCAAAGAAGTTTCCGTGGCCCCACTTCCACATTCTGTCACGCAGGTTGAACATTGCAGCAGTAGTGAACCGACTGCTGTATCCAGCAGCAATCATATGTGCAGAGTAGTCATCAACACGCGACATCCACGAACCCAATGCTCTGATTATCTCACGAGCAGTCCCAGGCGGCAAAGCTGCAAGCTGAAGCACTCTCTTCTCATCGGTTTCCAGATTCACAATTCGCGTCAGATACGTGACAGGGAGGAAGTTCCATGCTCCTAGGATGTTACCAGCTGTTTCGACGCTAGAGAGAACCAACATGCGTTCTGAAAGCAAAGGGACTCTCACTCTGGTTCTAGGTACTACAACCTGATCCTCAATCAACTGTGCTCTCTTTCTGAACACAGTACTCTCGGACAGACCGGTTTCGCTTACAATCTCTGAAGCAGTTGACTCGAAGTCTTCTGTCAGTTGATCGATTATCTTCAAATCAGCAGCCGTGAAGTGCACGTGTTCTGAACTCCTCATTGGCGAGTCGCTCACCACCAGATGACTCTCACCCTTTCTCAGCTGAGTGGACCAATGAAACACATCTAGATTCCATCCGGTCTTAGGGGTATTATACGAACCATTGAAGCTGGATTTGCCAGTCGATAGCTGCCATGCAGAAACGCGAACGGACGTCGTCCTCAGTCCCCGCACAATGTTGAGCAAGTCCTCTATTCTCTCCTTTGGGATGGTGGCAATGTGAAATGCCATCTGTTCACTACCGTCGACAAAGAGATTCTTTGTAATGTATGGTGACGATAGAACGAGCTTCGGGGATTCCAGGATAATCAGTACTCTCAGAAGGCCAAGCTTGCCTGCGTTAAGCAGACCCTCCATTCTCAATACGTCAGCCTTTCTAAGTCGCTGGCCAGCACGTCTTGCTTGTGAATAGCTCAGTCTACTCTTCCGAGCGAGACTCCTGAGTCCAAGACCGGGCTCATTGAGAGATTCCCTGAGAATTGCTAGCTCAGTGTCTGAGAAGACAGAAACGTTTGCACGCCAGATGGTTTCGATAAGATTCCACAGATCCTTCTGGGTGATGACTTCCACGCCGCCCAGCTCGCGAACGCGTTCAACTCTTCGCTCGAGTGCCATGTAGAGGCTACCGCGGTGACTCTCAACCATCTGCTTGAGACGCGTCATCTCAGGGCCGGGCTGGAACACTTCAAGCTGTCCTCCCTCGTGCAACTCGTGGACGAACCGCAGAAGTGCCCTCGCATCTGCTGTCAGTAGGTTCTTCCAGTCCGAGCTATCATTGCCTGACATGACGCTGTCCTCGTGCGAAAGGACCATGAAGTGGACCTCCTTTCTTACTTTGCAATATACAGAGTTGGGTTTCGACTGAGCAATAAAAGGCTAGAGAGAAACCTACAGTGGTGTGGAGTCACTCCAGAGACTCTCAAAATAGGCTGATGCCATTGCTGCAAATACAGGCGCTGAACTGAAGACACCTAGGAACTCTCCTTCTGTGTCTCCACCCGCTAGCATGATTAGGGTCTGTCGGGAGTCGGTCACCAGACCAGCCCCGAAGACACGCTCTCGGGTTCGGACTTCAAAGTCGGCTGGAATCAGAGACCTCAAGGAGGCATCTACACCGGACGTCAAGACTCTGGTTCTGCTTGCTCTAGCAGAGAGGGCTCTCTCTATCACAGGATTCAGATCCTCCAGCTCCAAGGTCAAAGCAGGCACTGACAGAATGACCTCTTCCCTGGCAGCATCAAGCATTTCAAGAGCTTTGGCCAGAATGGCAGCCCTTCCATGCAGCAGCCAGACATCCCGTGTCGTGGCCGTGGTTTCCCTCTCGAACAAGGGCTGTAGCTCCTCCACTACGAGCTTGGTGGCACTCTCGATTCGGTGTTCCCAGTCAAGTCTGACGAGTCGCACTACTTCCGTTGGAGACTTGGCCGTGTATAGAGTTGGTCGCCCCTTGCTCACGGTTATGAATCCCTTCTCCTCAAGGCGACCAAGTACATCGTATATCCTGGAGTATGGAACCTGAGACCTGCTGCTGATGTCAGATGCGGCCATTTGTCCCCCTTCTATGAGTGCCAGATAGGCTGAAGTTTCATACTCTGTAAGTCCAAGCTCCTTCAGCGCCTTCAGAGTCGTATCGCTGACCGGCATTGTCACCACTACCAGTGGTAAACAATCATTGCTTATTAAGTGGTCCCAATTCTCGAGTTGAAGAAAGGAGTCATCACGCCTTCTGACGATTCTCTACGTACCATTCCAGGAATTTGCGGAAGGCCTCAGATCGATGAGAGACCTTCACCTTCTCGTCAAGTGACAGTTGGGCATAGGTACGTGATTCTCCGTCAGGCAAGAAGATCGGGTCATAGCCAAATCCGCCCTCTCCAACTGGAGACTTGGCAATGTCCCCATACATGGTTCCGATGAAGTAGCGGAACGCCCACCCATCTGCGTAGCCGACTCCGGTGTCGAATCGGGCATCTCGATCCTCTACGCCTTCCATAAGCCGCAAGAGACCCTCACAGCCAATAGACTCGAGGACGTAGGCTGCATAGGGGCCGGGAAAGCCATTCAGGGACTCGACATATAGGCCTGTGTCGTCAACTACGACTGGCCGCTTGAGGAACTTGTAGGCGTTCTTCGCGGCCTCCATGGCAACTCTGCCTACGCTTTGGTCTCTCACCTCGTGTTTCTCTAGGTCCGATGTTTCAAAGGGGACACCAAACTCTTCAAACAGGGGAGTGAGTTCTGCAATCTTGTGTTCATTCTTGGTGATCAGAATCAACTTATCCTTTGACATAGTTCAAGACCTCTTTCAACACCTTGTAGGAGCTTCTAACACGCTCTAGGTCGAACATACCTGTGGCGTTCCAGAGTATCATATGTTTCAGACCAGCTCTGCAATACTCCTCTAACATCTTGATGATTTCTTCAGAGCCACCAGACATGTAGAACTCATCTAGGACTTCTTTTGGCACTTGATCGATTGCCTTGAGAGTAGTTTCA
>JBHLRV010000194.1:0-4302 GCA_048882205.1 Candidatus Thorarchaeota archaeon
TAGTTCCAGTTTCTGCAATCTTTGGTGCCAACACGGATCTTCTCATCCAGAGGATTCAGGAGGTCATCCCCACTCCACAGAGAGATGAGGAGACAGCTCCAAAGATGTTTGTTGCAAGGTCCTTTGACATCAACAGACCCGGCACCCTACCAGACAAGCTTCGTGGTGGAGTGATAGGTGGCTCAATCGTACGTGGTGTGCTTAAGCTGGGCGATGATATTGAGATTGCCCCCGGAGTAAAGACCGAGAAGGGCTTTCAGACAATCAAGGCCAAGATTGTGACTCTTCTCTCTGGTAGTGGAAATGACCTAGAAGAGGCGCGTCCGGGAGGTCTTATTGGTGTTGGAACGGCTCTTGACCCCGCGTCGACGCGTGCAGACCGCCTCGTAGGGAGTGTGGTAGGCAAGGCCGGGAAGATGCCGAAGACAATCGACAAGATCATGATCAAGCCGATACTCATGGAGCGGGTTGTTGGAATGGAGTCAGAGAAGGAGGTCGGTAATCTCAGACTCAACGAGCCTCTCATGCTCGTAGTTGGGACTGCAGCAACGGTAGGTGTTGTGACCAGACTTCACGGGGATGAGATTGAGCTTGAACTGAAACGACCTGTGGTCATAGAGAAGGATCAGCGCATTGCAATCGGCCGCAGAGTTGAGAACAAATGGCGCCTAGTTGGACACGCACAGATTTGAAGGGCAGTTAGTGAGCAAAGTGGTGCTTCCTGTCGTTGTTGATACGAATTTCATGACCGTACCATCACAGTTCAATGTAGATGTGTTCTCAGAGGCTGAGAGGGTCCTAGAGTCTCGAGTCGAGTTTGTAGTTCTGTCTTCAGTCAAGACGGAGATTGACGCAAAGGCTCGTGACGCTAAGGGAGGAAGCGACAAACGTGCCTTCAAGATTGCAGGGGAATTGGTCAATAGATGCAGAATTGCAGAGATTGAAGACTCTCTTTTGAAGCTCCCAGTCGATGATCAGCTTCTAGAGTATGCGACCCATGTTGAAGGAGTGTTGGCCACAAACGACAAGGAATTGCGAACTCGAGCAAGAGCGCTTGGAATTCCAGTTCTGTTCCTACGAGCGCAGAAACACCTGGCCCTTGATGGGACGTTGCCATGAGACCTTTTCACAATCTTTTTATGTTCACCAAATTGTTGCACCGCTGAGCCGTCGGGTCCAGACCGATGTACTTTGGCCAGTGGTCTGATTATTCTATGATTGTCCTGTCAGGCGAGGAGCGACCGTAAATGTACAGTGTAGTCACAGTTCGAGATGTTGTCCGTATTCCTCCGAAGGAATTTGGAGCCCCGATAGAGGAGGCCGCAATGGTCCATCTGCGAAAGCAGCATGAGAACGTCTTAGACAGGGACATAGGACTAATGATTGCCGTCATTGGCATTGACGACATAGGTCAAGGTCGACTCATGCCTGGAGATGGTGCAACCTACCACTCTGTCACCTATCAGGTTCTTGTTTTCAAGCCAGTCAGAGGAGAGCTTGTAGAGGGTAACGTGGTTGAGCTGATGGACTTTGGCGCATTCATACGAATGGGACCACTTGACGGGCTATGTCACGTAAGCCAGATCTGTGACGATTTCATAACTCAGGACTCAAAGGGCAACGCGCTCTTGGGCAAAGAAACCGGACGTACCCTCGCTGAGGGCGACAAAGTTAGGGCACGAATCACATCGATAAGCTTTGAGTCCGGAAACAGGTCCGGTAAACTGGGTCTCACCATGAGACAGCCGTTCCTTGGAAAGATTGGTCCTCAGCACTCATGGGTAGAGGAAGATGTAAGAAGCGCCCGTGGGGACAAGCAGAAGAAAGAGGGTAAGAAGAAGAAGTAACGCTGGAGGGATCATATGGCGAAGATGAGAGCCTGTCGAGCGTGTCACTACTTGACCACAGAGGATCAGTGTCCCAACTGCAAGGGCACAAGTCTGTCAACATCATACACGGGCATCGTCGTCGTTCTTCCAGGAAAGAGTCCTCTCGAGGACCCGAGAAAGAGCTCCTACATTGCTGCTCGACTCAACATCGACAAGCCAGGCAAGTACGCCTTGAAGGTTCGTTAACGCCTTCTAGAGCTATTGTCTGCGGTGAAAGCTTTATTAGACAACCAAAGGTCGGATGGCTGACCCGCGCTAGAGATTGGTCTAGCCTACGTACGTGATGCCAATGAAAGTTGAGATTCTCCAGGAAAGGGAAAACAAGCCTCTTGCTAGGAAGGAGATTGAGTTCAGAGTGAAACATGTCGGCAAGACCACTCCTAGCAGAGCAGATGTCAAGGCGAAGATAGTGGCACACTTCGACGCCGATGCATCCACAGTGGTGATTCGAAACCTCGTGACAAAGTTTGGCATTGGGGTGACAGATGGTTCTGCTAGGGTATACGAGGACCCTGAACAGATGCAGAGGGTGGAGCTCGGATATGTCTTGAAGAGACATGACTCGAAGAAGAGAAAGGGAGAATCATAGATGACACACAAGATGTACAAGGTCGACTCAAAGACAGGCGAGGTCACGTCGGTAAAGAGAGCCTGTCCACGGTGTGAGAAGGGCACATACATGGCCGAACACTCTGACCGCTTTGCATGCGGAAGATGTGGTTACACGGAGTTCAAGCGCAAGGGGTAGAATCAGGATACTTCTTGAGCCATTTCTTTCTGTAGGTTCTTTCTCAGAAGTGGGTGTAGGGACTATTCGCCAACAATTGCCATCACCCATCTCACAAAGAGTAGGACTCCGATGATGGCAGTTAGGACTATGTCCACTCCTAAGATGCCCGGGATGAAGACCTCGACTGCTACCGAGAGAAGCAACGCAATCGGAAATGTCACTATGAACGGTAGAGTGGCAATGGTGAGAGAGATCTCTTCGGTGGAAACCATCGCATTGACAAGCAGCAGTATCCAGACTGAATAGATAGCAATCAGGAGCGACACTTCTACAATCATCAGACTGTCATCTCAGTGGCTTTTGCAGATAGAAGGATGTGTGTATCACAGCTCACTGCATCTTTGTGTGCTGTATTGTATTGATTTTAGTCCATATATCACCAAGACTGCTTGAAGCCGGCTCCGAATAGCTATTCTTTCAATCTCGAAAGACTTATGTATTACTTATTACATTATGATTGTAAACAACTTCTATGACTACATGAATTCGGTGTTGTGGACCGAGAGACGGTCCATGCATGTCAAGATTCCCTTGATCTCTTGATTTCCTCCGCAAACAAGAGGAGAAGATTCGAGAAACAATGGATTGAGAGCAGTCACTAAGATGAAGTAAGAAGGAGGTGAAGAATGTTTGATTTTTAGTAGGAAGGTGAATGTTGCCATACTAGCAGTAGTCTTCATGGTGGCATTGGTCTATGCTGCGCCTGTGGAGGCCAAGAAAACTATAAGATGGGACTATGTGTGCATCCGCGTTGGATCCCCGACAGTCGCTTGGATGGGCCCCATCTATGGAGAAGACATGGAGGGAACGCTGTACTGGTTCAATGAATGGTGGTGGTGGAGTGATGAGGGGGACCAACACGCCGGCGGTGTCTGGTGGATTGATTGGGAAAACGACGGCTCAATCGATATCTTCGGAACCCACAAGATCGTTGCTGATCCGACATGGCATTGCAATACCAACGGTCGAATCACAGCTGGGCCTCCGGACCTGATGGGCCGTAAGATGCATACTTCAAGCCAAATAGAAATCATAGACGGAGTCCCAACGATTAGTGGAGTATTGCAGATAAACTGAATGAACACAGAGAAAGATTCTCGTTATCTCTTATCATCTTGGGGAGAGGCAGGTACGCACTGTCCTCTCCCAGGGTTTTCTTCCACGTGCAAAGAGAAACAGAGTATGCTCCGATAAGGCTCCGGAATTTGCTCGTCTTGTTATGAGAATAGCTGGAAGACGTCCCTAGATGCCTACTGCTAGGGGACAGTCCGTTCTAATTGTTATACAGCATTGTACCGGGCTTCGGAAGCCTTTTGTCGAGCCTCCTGACATCGCCCAATCGACAGTGTTTTCATATCTTTGACTTACCTTCAAGACTCTCTCATGTTTTATCACCTAGCATGTCAGATGCAGACAGGCGACCACTCTATCCTCATTTCTGCGCGCGTTGTAGACTCCACAAGCCTCTGTTGTTCTTCTCACCACCAGTTCGCAGTCAATCTCCCTCAGTCCGTCAGTGGTTTCATCCAGCACCTTCATTCTGCCGTTGTGACCGGTGCCCACAATCAACGTTCGGGGCCCGAAATCAAGAGCAGAAGAGAGATCCTCCAGACAGAGCTCGTG
>JBHLRV010000195.1:0-4297 GCA_048882205.1 Candidatus Thorarchaeota archaeon
CGACCCTTAATCTCTCTCATGACCGCCTTCGTTTCATCTGGTCTGTTCCAATAACCAGGCATCACCTGAGGTCCCGAAATGGCAATTTCACCGGTCTCACCCTGTTTCATTTCCTTCTTCCCGGTCTCCATGTCGACAACTGTCAAGTACGTGTCTGATATGGGAAGACCAATCGAACCGAACTTGCGAGTGGCCACCAGAGATGGGTTGGCTGTCGCCATCGGTGCGGTTTCAGTGAGCCCGTAGCCCTCAAACAGAGTCGCGCTAGTACTGGCCTCAAAAGATCTGGCCAGTTCCGGTGGAAGTGGAGCTGCGCCAGAACCACATGCCTTGATACTACAGAGGTCGTACTTGTCGAGTTCTGGATGGTTCACAATTCCTGCGTAAAGAGCTGGAACACAATGTAATATAGTGCCCTTGTGCTTCTCAATATCTGAGAGCATGTCAGACATTGGGGGTTTTCCAGCTCTTGGGTCAGGTATGCAGATTAGACTCCCAGGCAGATCGTAGGAGGCAACCATTGTCAATGTGAGACCATAGCTATGATACCATGGTAGGGCACCAATGTACACTTCTTCGAGTGGCTTGAACTTCTCAGGTTTCCCGGTTTCCTCGTTTATCAGCTGAGACCACTCACCAACCTGCTTGACGTTTGCATACAGATTCTTGTGCGTGAGCATAGCACCCTTCGGAGTGCCTGTGGTTCCTCCCGTGTATAGGATGAGTGCCAGGTCCCTGTCGGGGTCAATTGTGACCTCTGGCGCCTTTGCCTCAAAGTCGGTCATGATGTCGTCATAGAAGACACTTCCCTCTTCATAATACGGACTCTTTGGAATCCTGCCAAGCAGACCTCCAACTATCCCCAGCAACTTAGGGACTTGGGACTTGGTACTGCAAACGACTATCGTATGTACGTCAGTTCCTTTGACAGCCTCATATGTTGTAGGTGTGTACGTGGGGTGGTCCACACAGAAGACTGCTTTCGCCCCGGCATCTTTCAGCTGGAAGTTCAACTCACCTACCTTATACTGTGGATTGCAGGTGACTACTATCGCACCTGTCTTCAGAATCCCAAAGAAGATCGTAGGATACTGAGGCAGGTTAGGCAGAAAGATTGCAACGCGGTCGCCCTTCCCAATCCCGCGGCTAGTCAGGAAGTTGGCAATCTTGTTCGCATCATCCCTGACTTGTGCAAAGGTTCGAGCAACGCCTCTAAAGATCGTAGACGTCGCATCTCCATAGTTGTCCGCTGCCTTGTCTAGTATTGCATAGAGCGGCTCATCAGGATACTCTATTGATTTCTTAACGGTTTCTGGCCACTTGTGTTTGTGCCAGAGCATTTCATCCATGGATATTTCCTCTCCATTACTCTCTTCATTCGTTCATCCACCGCACTAGGCCAGAAGCCGTGCAGTTGGCATAGACGACTTTTTACGGCAACACTGCTTGATATTCCTTCTGCTTGCTCGATTCTTGCGCAACTTGGCTTCAAGATGCCCACTTTCACCATAATCCTGCTTTGCATGCTTCCAGCACAACAAATAAGAAAGCGAACGAGAGAGATTCGACACTATTCGTTCGTCCTCAACGAAGTGAGAGTTGAGGGGTGTTTCCTTGAGCTATCCAACAGTAATAGAACAATCCAACCAGGTGCTCAGAGAGCTTGTAGACGCTGGAGAGCGGGTTCTCGGTTACATATATCCTCACTTTCCGCTGGAGATTGTGCTGGCACATGGACTGACGCCCTCACTTGTCCGCACGAGTCCATCAGTCGTTGGTGCCTACGAGGCAAGTCTTCAGACGTTTTCTTGTGCTCTCACTCGAAACCTCTTCAGTCAAAGGGTCAATGATAGTCTACCTCAACTCGCAGGGATTGTATTCCCGGGCAATACCTGTGATGCTCTGCAGAATGTTGGAGATGTCTGGCGATTGCGGTTTCCTGGGGATAGTGTGTTTCGGCTTACATACCCTGCAGGAAAGCCAAAGGAGTCCGCCGTTCAGTTCCTTGCGGAAGAGATTAGGACTCTATCCAGGACGATTTCAGCCAACTATGGCACCACGTTCTCCGAGGACGCCTTCAAAGATGCAGCCACACTGATTCAAAGAATCAGAGATGGTCTTCAACTACTCTATGCAATAAGACTCATCCAACCCAGCTTGGTTTCTCGTGATACTCTGTATGAGCTAGTTGGTGATCTCTTGACCTCCCCGACCAAGACTGGGCTAGACAGGATTGAAAGAGAACTGGCCGCTGCATCCACGAACATTGAGGAAGGATCTTCGGATGCTCCTGAGAAGCTCAAGAACGCACTTCTATGCCAGAATCTTGAAGGTCTGACAGTACAAATGGAGGACGCTCACCCAAGAATCGCTGTCATCGGAGGAATGATTGAGCCAAGCACGATTGCCAGACTTGTTAACGGTGTTCAGGGATTCACCGACTCGGCGCTTGTACTTGACTTGCTCTCATTTGGCTTCAAGACAGTCTTCACACCACCAGTCAGTACGCGGGGCGACCCGTTTGAGAATGCGGCACGCTCAATACTTGGGGCGCCAGGTGAGCCAACGCAGGAGGGCCTTCCAGGACGCACATCTTTCCTAAAGGCAATCTTGACCAAGCTAACGATTCAGGGACTGATCATATGTGAGCAGTCATTCTGCGATCCAGATGAGTTTGAGGCCCCCTCGCTCGAAAGAGCAGCTGAGGAAGTGGGTGTCGCAACTGTAAAGCTACCTATCGATCCAGAATTGTCAGATCGTGCTAGACTTGAGGGTCGCATCCAGACATTTATCGAAACGCTTGAGAGCAAATGAAGGAGTGAGAATAATGTCAGCAGATAAGCCATATCGGCGATTGGAAACCCAAGCCTTGCTGCAGCAGATTGCATTCCGCCATGGACTTGAAGCAGCTGCGGCAAGTGAGGATGGCAAGCTAGCCTGGGTGACCTCAGGTTTCCCTGTCGAGATTCCGCTTGCAATGGGGGTATTTCCTACATATCCTGAACAGGCAGGAGCCATCATAGGTGCACAAAAGATAGGACCTGAAGTGTGCGGATATGCTGAGGACCTCGGATACTCTCAGGAGCTCTGTTCTTATGCTCGAGCAAGCATTGGGTCAACTGACAGACCCGATGACGTTCCTATGGGAGCACTCCCCACTCCCCAAGCGCTCTTGACCTGCAACAACATCTGCGGAACAGTCCTCAAATGGTATGACGCAATATCAGAGATGACTGGAGCACCAGTCTTCCTTCTTGACACGCCTCCCCTAGATGAGGAACAGCAGCCGCATCACAGAGCCTACGTTCGTCAAGGCGTTGATCGTCTGGTGGAGTTCCTTGGAAAGACCTTCAACACAACGCTTGAAGACGACAAGTTTCGGGAGGTTGCCGATCTATCAAGCAAGGCCACAAACCTCTGGATCGGGTCTCTAAAAGCGTGTCGAAGCAAACCAAGCCCGCTAAACTGCGCAGATAGATTCCTGACAATGGCACCCGTGGTTTCAAGCCGTGGTCTGAAACACTGCACTGAGTTCTACGAGGCGTTGCTTGCCGAGGTCGAAGACCGTGTGAAACAGGGCATCGGTGCAATTCGTGAAGAGAAGGTTCGACTCCTATGGGACAACATACCTCCATGGTTCATTCTTCGTTTCTTCAACAGGCTGGCGGAGCGGGGAGTCGTATTCCCAGCGGACACTTACACACATGCATGGTCTGGTGCAATCCAGGGGGCGGATACAGATTCGTACCTTGATGGTGCGGTCGAGATCTACTCCAATGTCTACCTCAACAAGGGCCTTGAAGCAAAGGTCGACAAAATGAGCGAACTGATCAAGGAATATGACCTAGACGGATTCATGATGTTCTCTGTACGCTCCTGCAAGCGATACTCCTTGGGCCAGCTTGTGTCCAAAGAGATGGTCACTGAGAGAACTGGGGTGCCTGGTGTTGTCATCGAAGGCGACATGGTAGACAGTCGATTGTTCAACGAGGCCCAGATTCAGACCCGCGTGGATGCACTACTTGAAATGTTTGTATAGGGTGAACTGGGAGTGACTGAGAAGACGTATGGAATCGGTCTCGATGTGGGCTCCACAACGACCAAAGGTGTCATGCTCGACTCAGAGGGTCAAATCCTGGCATCTCATCTCATTAACACTGGTGCCTCTGCACCCAAAGCTGTTCAACAAGTGTTGGACCACCTCTCTTCAGAGTCTGGACAAGGTCTGAATGGGTGTCGCATCATCGGGACAGGCTATGGGCGCAACATTGTCGATATCGCTTACAAGACTGTCACA
>JBHLRV010000196.1:0-4294 GCA_048882205.1 Candidatus Thorarchaeota archaeon
GGTTATATCGCAATTCTAGGGGACGTGAAACTTGTATTAGCAGGGATTGCAGGAGAAGGCGCACGTGAGTCCATGGGATTGGTCAGGATGGCCCTCAAGCGTGCGTTGCTGGGGATGTTGACTTAGACTTCTGACCCTATTCTTCCTCAGAGTTACCTTTTTTTGGCCAGATTTTGTTACACGGAGGCACAGGGAAGCATATCTGAATATGCTCTGGGTGTTACACAGGTAGTACCAAGCGTATTTAGGCCTCCGTAATGTCTTGAAAGTACAAGTGACACGCCTCATACGTAAGAGTCATCTAATGCCGGGAAGGGAGCGTCTTGGTCCACATTGACAAGCTTGTTTGTAAGGGCTTCAAGTCATTCGGCCGAGACAATGTTACAATTAGACTGAATCCCGGTTTCACATGCATAGTTGGGCCAAATGGTTCAGGCAAGTCAAATGTAGTCGACGCAGTTCTTTTTGTCCTCGGTCAGCTCAGTGCAAAGACCCTGCGGGCGAATGTCTTCTCAGACCTACTGTATTCGCCTCCGAAACCCGACATGCCACCCAAGGCCAAGTCTGCACATGTTGAGCTTCACTTTGATAACAGAGACCGCAAGTTGCAGGTGGACACCGACAGAGTCGTCATTGAGAGAGAGCTCGACGACACAGGCAAGTCAACCTGTCGTATCAATGGGAAAGTTGTGACAAGAGGCACTGTTCTAGAAGTGTTAGGAGCCATTGGTGTGGACCCCAATGGCTACAATCTTGTTCTTCAGGGAGAGGTAGCGCAGATTGTGAAGGTGAGTCCAAATGACCGCCGTAAGCTGATTGAAGACATCGCAGGTATATCTGCCTATGATGAGCAGAAGGAAAGGGCGCTGAAGAAGCTTGCTGAGAGCGAGTCGAACCTTGGGAAAGTTGACATGCAACTCCAAGAGAGACGTCGACAACTTGAGAAACTTGAGGAAGAGAGAGGAGATGCCCTACGCCATCAGAAACTCCACGACCAGATAAAGCACGTTAGGGTTGATAGCCTGGCATGGCGAACTATCAAGGGGAAGAGTAGGATTGAAACCATTCATGAAACCCTTGCAGAAAGAGCAGAGGAAGCGGAGAAGCTGAGCAGAGAACTGGTCGAAGTCGAAGAAGGGACCAGGAGCACTGACTCGGAGATAGAAGGTATAGATCAAGAGATTGACACAATCACGGGCGGCGACTCTGCGAGAGTTTCAGAGCAATACGGAATTGTGTCCGCTGCAGTAGATCATGCTAGGGGTGATCTCGAACGTGTAAGAATAGAGTATGAGAAGAGTTTGACAGACCGTGATTCAATAGAGGTGGAGATCCAGTCTATTGAGGATCAGGTCAGTGGCTCTGGCGCCCTGACTGATGAGAAGATGCAGGAGCTTTCGAGACTTGACGAGGAAATTGAGAGCTGCACAAGGAAAATGGCGGCCCTAGAAGATAAGATCGAGAAGGAGCAGACTGAAACATTCGAGATGACGCAACGTCTCCAAGACCTCAACAATCAGATGAGATCACTCGACGAGGGTGTGTCGGAAGTCCGTTCAGCTATAAAGACCGACAGTAAAGAACTTGGAATGTTGTACGAAGAAATGCGAGATTCTAGCGAATTGCTCGCAAAGACGGATGAAGAGCTCTCAGAGCTTCGACAAATCATCCCCGTCAAACGAGAAGAACTCCAAGAGTCTGAGGGGAAGGAAGAGGGCAGCCAGAGAGAAGTCGAGCGAATAGAGGTTCGTTTGAACACTGTGGACGCCGAGGTGGCTGAAACAGCCAAGATTGTCAAGGAGACTAGAGAGGAGCTAATTCGTGTTCAAGCCAGACAGGATGCCCTTCGAGAGGCAGAAGAGGCCTTTCTGAAGAGAAGACGCGCGATCGCCAGGGTTCTGGAACTTCGAGACTCAGGGACCATGGGCGGCATCTTTGGCACAGTGGCAGAACTAGGAAAGATAGACCCCGAGTATGCGACCGCCATGGAGGTGGCCGGAGGCAATAGACTCTCAAATATAGTGGTGGAAGATGACGAGGTTGCCACAAAATGCGTCAATGTGCTCAAGATTGAGAAGGTAGGACGTGCCTCCTTCATTCCGCTAAACAGAATCAGTACCAAGCGATCAAAGAAGCCTCCTGAAGGTAAGGGGATAATCGGTCTTGCTATAGACTTGGTCGAGTTTGACTCCAGAGTGCGCCCCGCATTCGAGTTCGTGTTCTCAGACACTGTTGTCACGGAGGACTTCGAAACCGCCAAGGCCGTGGGCTTCAAGGGATGGAGATCGGTGTCGCTTGAAGGAGACCTTGTTGAACGTTCTGGTCTGATCACAGGAGGCCACTACTACAAGGGTATGACGGGGCTCTCATTACAGGTTGAAGACACAAGTCCTGAGATAGAGAGGAAGCTTCAGGGTCTTGAAGAGATACTCGCTGGACTTGTCGGACAACAGGAGGAACTCCGTACAGAGAAGAACAAGATTGACCTTGAACTTCAGGGACTGTCCAAGAGTAACTATCGGGCAAGACTGGAGCTTGAGGGTCTTGAGGAACGTCTTGAGGAGAAGGAAAACAGGACGGGGCTCTTGAAAGAGAAGATCAGCAAGGCACAACGTACTACAGGCGAGTTGGAGAGTCAGATTGAAAGCCTGAGAGAGCGGGACAACGAGCTCACCGCGCACAGGGAAACAGTTAGAAGCCAGCGAGATGACGCAAATGAAGCACTAGCAAAGTCAGACACCGCCAAGCTCAGTCAGTATCTGAAGGATCTCAAAGAGGTGCTGGAGCACCACAAGAAAGAACGGGAGGCACTCACGAGCGAAATAACCTCCTTGAAGGTTGCAATGGACGAGAGACTGAAACCCAAACTTGTCGAGCTTGAGCAACGCCTCCAGACACTCAATGCTGTGCTCCCAGGTCTAGAGGAGGAAGTGAAACTCCTGCAAGAGCAGGTGACTGGGAAGGAGGAGGACTTCGTCAAGCTCAAGGAAGAGAGGGAGAGGATTGAAGAGGCTGTCAAGGACAAGCGGGTATATCAACTAGAATTGAAGGAGAAACTTCGTAACTTAAGACTGCGTCACGAGGAGATAAGGGAAGAGCAGACTGCAAATGAGAAAGCTGTCTACCGTCTTCAGACAGAGTTCTCACGCCTTGAGACTGACATAGTAGGACTCACCGCAGAACTCGGCCAACTAGCGGACTCCAATGAGGAGCTCGCCAAGCGAACACAAGAGAGAGAGCTCACATACAAGGAGATCGATGTCTTCGATGACAAGATCAAAGAGTTCGAGAGAGAGCTTGAGGCCCTCGGCCCTGTGAATCTCAAGGCGTTGACTGACTATGACCTTGAAAGGGAGAGGTACGAGGAGATTGTCGACAAGAAGACGGCACTAGAAGAAGAGCATAAGGAGATACTAGCCTTCATGGAGGAGATTGAGGCGGAGAAGACTCGGAAATTTCTGCAGGTCTACAATGACATTGCTGACAACTTCGCAAAGGTGTTTGCCAAGCTCTCCCCGGGTGGAGAGGCAACATTGATGCTAGAGAACCCCGAGCATCCGTTGATGGGTGGAATCACGGTTAGGTCCAAGCCACAAGGCAAAGAGCTTGTGACGTTGGATGCAATGAGTGGTGGAGAAAAGACCTTGACTGGACTTGCGCTCATTTTTGCAATCCAAATGTATAGTCCTGCAAGCTTCTACGTCTTGGATGAGATTGACGCCGCTCTTGACGACGTCAATGCTCACAATGTGGCAAACCTAATCTCAGAGATGTCGATGTCATCACAGTTCATAGTAGTTTCTTTGAGAGATACTACTGTGCGAAAGGCAGACCTTCTGATTGGCGTGTCCAATCAGGACGGCATCTCCAGAATCGTGTCAGTGGATCTAGAGGAGGTGGCATCGACAGCATGAACGATGAGAGAGCTCCTTTCTGGGCCGCCCCACCCTATATTCTGCTTACTGATGTGCTTCAGCTAGACAAGGTTCAACCATGGAATGTCGACATCGGCAAGCTCGTATCCGGATTCCTCCGCGAGATGAGACGCCTGGGGGACATCGACTTTCGAATTTCGGGAAGTGCACTGTATTCAGCCTCTGTAATATTCATGAAGAAGACGAGAGAGCTTATTGAGCTAGGACTCCTCCCACCCGAGGAAGACGAGGACGAAGAACTTGTCATCCCTCTGATTCGACCACCATTCAGAATCAGCAATCAACGAGTCACCCTTGAAGAGCTACTGATAGCTATGGATAGGGTGCTTAGCAAGGGCGTTCGTCGGCGTCCAACTCCG
>JBHLRV010000197.1:0-4292 GCA_048882205.1 Candidatus Thorarchaeota archaeon
GTTGGAACTCCATTACGAGTCCAACCCCTCCTCTTATAGACTGCATCTGTAAGGCACATGTACTGCTCTTCTCTGTATCCCCGCAGCTTCTCTACCTTTTCAGAGGTTGTCATGTTGGAGCAGTCAATACCACATTTCTCTTGAAGATAGGTATCATACCTCTCCTGACGGCTCTCGTACTCCCACTCGGTGACAGGTCCAACACTTCGATATGGTGGATTCGAGTCGTCTATTCTGAGCCCTTTGCCCTGGCGGATGTTGAATATTCTCTGGAAGTTGTAGACTCGCTCACTCATCTGAATCAAGTCATCGCCAGAAACTTTCATGCCAGTCATGGCGTTGAAGAATCGGGTGTAGAATGAAACGTGTCCCGGGACCTTTGCGGGTTCGTCTGTGTCTGCGTTGTCAGCTGGCACAACATCGTTCCAGGGCAACTTACAGAGACCGTTCAATCCAAACCAAGTTCTCCACATCGGGAAGTAGTGCAAAGCCTCAGCTTTGTCTTCAAAGGTCGGCATGTAGTTATGCACCTGGTCTAGGAATATCAACCAAGCCTCATCGTGCTGAGGACCCTTCAGTGTGAGACCATAACCACCCTGCTGGGCTAGACTCTCTTTGGTCATATACTCAGAGTACTCTAGACCCTTGTGCTCCATACCAATGTCTTGCATGATGTCCTTAGGTACATCGTAGTCTTCTCCGAAGTGTTTCTTTAGGTAAGCAATGCCTTTCCCGAAATGATTCCCTCCAAAGCCTTCGCCGTTTGCTATCTCGTGTAGAACCGCAATGACCTCTTCTGCCGCGCCCCAGTTGAGTGCGTGGCCACCAGTAGCCTTCTCATCGATGTAGCCCTCCTCAAAGAGCTCCATTACGAAGCCCATTGTGGTGCCAAGGCTGATGGTATCTATCCCGTAGGCATCGGCGTAGAAGTTGACCTCGGCAACCCAGTGTGGATCAAATACCCCGATGTTTGAGCCACATCCTGCAACGGTCTCATATTCCGGACCGTCCACGACGACCTTCTTGCCCTTGAAAGGGCCGGTCCGGGGTACGAAACCTTCGATACAGTGCGAACAGTTTATCGCACAAGGACGCCAGCAACCATCCCATCCCTTGCCCGTGTTTGTATAGGTCTTCTCCCAGACCTCACCGTAGAGATTCTTGGCATCGGGGTCACTGCCGGCTCTGAAGTTCCGGACTGGGAGTAGGTCGAACTCATCCATGATGGCGGGAAGATGGGTTGTGCCCACCAATCTCATCCGGTTCTGCAATGGATCTAGCTCTCTAATCTCATCCGAATGTTCTCGACCCACCTTCTTGACGGCATCCATGTCGTACGGGCCGTTCATCTCTAGGGTGATCTTCGCCTTCTTTCCTACTAGTGCCTTGATCCTCTTGTTCCTGAAGACCGTTCCAATACCACCCCTCCCGGCTTGTTTGTATCTGGGAAGACCACGTCGCATGTCCCACCATGAGAAGTTCAGACAACCCATGTAGGCGTGCTCAGCACCTGGGCCTGCCGATACGACGGAAATGTCCTTCCCTTCGTTTGCCGTGTGTCGATCTGTCAAGACACGTGTGATTTCGTAGGCTGTATCTGGCAAATCGGTGGCGTCGTGAATCTCTATCTTGCCTTCGTCACCATCAATGAGAATGTAAACCTCTCCATTCGCCTTCTCTCGAATCTCGAGTGCATCGAAACCAGAGAACTTCAGATTTGGTCCAAAATATCCGCCCACGTTGCTGTCAATGGGAATGCCTGTTTCTGGTGAGATTGTCGTGACAATTGACTTGCCAGCACCAGGATACTGAGTGACTCCGCCCACTGGACCCGTCGCAATGCATATCACATTCTCAGGATCATCCCATTTCACGATACGGTCCTTTGGAAGTGCATTCCACATAAGCCACAGATCGAAGCCCTTTCCGCCCGTGAAGGTTTCCTTCATCTGATCATCGACAGGTTTGATTTCTATCGTGTTATTTGCCAGATTGATGTGAAGAGTCCGGTTAGCATATCCTTTCTCAATCTTGGGAACATCATACTTCAGTTCTTTCAGCATCCGTACTCTCACCAGCGCTTCTTTCGAGAAGAGTTTCCTTTCTTCCAAAGAACTCCATTGGACGGTCCGCCAATATCCGGCATTTGAGTGTTGCCTTGGCTCAGAATGGATAGTGGACGTGTTGTCAAACCACACACAAAGAGTTAAAACAACATCAACTTCGGGCCATGCCGCGTGGAGCGGTGTTTCAGACTGACATTGACGAAACGCCGGTGTTGAGTCCAAGTTCCAAGTTGGGATGTACCCTTGAACCATTACGTGACCATCCTCGAGTCGACACTCACCGATGCGAATCTCAGGAAGCTACTCACCATACCAGACAAACGTGTGCATCAGTTTGTAGCAGAAGCAATCGAGCTTTGCGAACCGATGAAGGTCTTCATTTGCGATGACAGCAGGATGGATGTGGAATACATCCGAAGAACGGCAATAGCAAGAGGGGAAGAAACGACTCTTGCAATCCCAACTCATACTGTCCACTTCGACGGACTACACGACCAAGCGCGAGACAGAGAAAAGACTGTGTACCTCGTTCCTAGAGGCGAGACATTGGGGGACCAGCTCCTTCAGATGGATCGCGATGAAGGAATCAAACTTGTCAAACAGCGGATGAAGGGGAGCATGGAGAACAAGAAGATGGTTGTTCGTTTCTTCTCTCTTGGTCCTCGTGACTCCGAGTTCTCAATCCCATGTGTTCAGATCACGGACTCCTTCTATGTAGCCCATAGCGAGGACCTTCTATATCGACGTGGCTACGACTACTTCCGTAGACTCTCATCAGATGCGGAGATACTCTGGATGCTTCACTCGTCAGGCAAACTCATGCACTCTGTGAGTACCAACTGGAAACGGCGGGGGGTTTCCATAGACTACCAAGAGAACACTGTGTATAGCTATAACACACAGTATGCGGGGAACACAATTGGTCTCAAGAAGCTGGCTCTACGGCTTGCGATAAGGAAGGCTGACCGTGAAGGCTGGTTAGCTGAGCATATGTTCTTGATGGGCATTCACGGTCCTGATGAGCGAATGACCTACTTGGTGGGCGCTTATCCCTCAGGCTGTGGAAAGACGAGCACATCAATGATTCCCGGCGGAAGCATTGTAGGGGATGACTTGGCCTACATACGAAAGATGGATGGACGAGCTCGAGCTGTCAATGTAGAGCGCGGGATATTCGGCATAATTAGGTCAGTCAGTGAGAAGGACGACCCAATCATATGGGAGGTTCTTCACTCGCATCAGCCGGTCATATTCTCGAATGTCTTGGTGAATGATGAGGGCGTTCCCTTCTGGCTTTACGATGGACGGGAGCCCCCAACGAGCGGGGTGAATTTCTCAGGTGAATGGTTCAAAGGAAAGAAGGATGCGAAGGGCGAAGAGATACCGTACGCTCACAAAAACGCACGCTACACGATAGGTCTCGAAGGACTCCCAAATGTCGACAAGACCCTGGAAGACCCAAACGGTGTTGAGGTCAGTGCGTTCATTTACGGAGGAAGAGACCCCGACACATGGGTCCCCGTCCAAGAGTCGTTTGACTGGGCACACGGTGTGATCACAATGGGAGCGAGTCTAGAGTCGGAATCAACCGCAGCCACACTTGGCCCAAGCGGCGTCCGAAAGTTCCAGGCTTTCTCGAACATGGACTTCATCTCAATACCTCTAGGAGAATACATCCAGAACCATCTCGACTTCGGTGAATCACTTAATGAAGCACCCCGGATCTTCAGCGTGAATTACTTCCTGAAGGACAAAGACGGCAACTACCTGAATGGGAAAGAAGACAAACGTGTGTGGCTACAGTGGATGGACTTGAGGGTGAACGATGAGGCAGATGCGGTTGCCACTCCGACTGGTCTGATACCGAGATATGACGATCTTGCTCGGCTGTTTCAGGAGCATCTTAACAAGGAGTATATGCGTGAACTGTACAATGAGCAGTTCACAACCAGAGTTCCGGAGCTTCTAGCGAAGTTGGACCGAATCGAGAAGGAGTATCGGGAACGTGTCGCAGACGCACCAGATTTGCTGTATACATTCATAGAGGACCAAAGGAAGAGGCTTCTTGAGGCTCAGGAAAGATACGGCGATTGCATCCCTCCCACAAGTTTCGAGAATGACTCCGGCTATTCTTCTAACTAGAACCTTGGTTGCGTTTCAATCCTCTTTTCTTGAGCTCAACCATATTCCGATTTCTTAATTAGCTAGGAACTGGATTGCCTCACT
>JBHLRV010000198.1:0-4292 GCA_048882205.1 Candidatus Thorarchaeota archaeon
TTGACTGTTGAATCTAGTGTCCTGATTGCTTCAAGCGCAGTCTTGATCATGTTCTTCTCCCCCTTTTCAAACTGCTCCAGTCGGTCACCTTTGTATCGGTTTTCACCTGTGACCATGTTCGATCCAACGGTGAGTATTCCTCCAGCTCTCTTCCCCAGGTCGAGGGCCGCTATAAGAATCGCAGACAGCTCCATGTCAAGTGCTAAGGCGCCTAATCTTGTGTACTGCTCATTGAGTTCAGGCGAGCGGGTTCGGAGATAGAAGTTCTGACAGGTGCGTACGATTCCACTGTGAAATGTCGTTCCTGCTTTATTTGCCGAGTCAATCAGTGCCAACAGCACATCGAAGTCCGGTATGGCAGGGAAAGAGAGAGGGGCATATTCGAGAGTACATCCCTCGTCACGAATACAAGCAGATGCAATGATGTTGTTTCCAAGCTCAATGGCTTCTTGAAAAGTAGCACAAGAACCAATTCTGATGAAGGTGTCAGCTCCAATGGCAACTAGCTCCTCGACGGCTGTGATTGCGGAGAAGCATCCCATGCCAGTGGACATCACACTAACAGGAATGCCTTGATACATCCCCGTAAATGTCAGATACTCCCGGTTGAATACCCTTTCTTCGGCCTCATCAAACATCGAGGCGGTGATCCTTGCTCTCTCAGGAGGACCAGGCAAGAGAACATACCTGGCCACATCTCCTTCCATTAGCTTCAGGTGGGGTACTCTGCCATCGGGGTCCTTCATTACTCTCTGATGAGCCATGTCCAGAATGTAGGGAGTGCTGCACTTAAGCCCTATCTCTACATCGGAAGATTCGTCCAGATGGTTGGTCCATGAATGGAGGAGTATTCACCTCGCTCTGGTTGCGTGCAGAATAGTCCCAAGACCTCCTAGCTAGCGAATAGCAATCTCATTTGTGACTCCGCAGTATGCACACTTAGAGGTAGTCTTTCCGACCCTGACTTCGAGAGAGCCCCCGCAGTTCTGGCAGAAGAATGCATCAGTTTCAAGCGTCTTGCTGGAGCGTCTAGAACCGCGAGGTGTTCGCCTCCGTGTCTTCAAGCCTAGTTCGATATTTGAACCGTACAACAAAGCTGGACAGCAAATGACCATCGGAATCAAGAACGTAAGGGTGGCAATGTCCAATGGAAATGATACGAAGACTGGTGAAAAGACGAGAAGAAATGAAAAGACACAAAGAAGCACTCCGATAATGCTTCTTTCCAGTGTGCCTGCAAATCTGCACTCATCGGAACACCACGGGCCACCTTCTCCCTTCACCCAATAACGGCTCTCAGCTGTTCCGCACCATTGACATCTCATCACACTAGACCTGTCAACAGCAATGTAACGGTGACTTGGCGGTGTCAATGTACTCCTCGACAATCACTTCTCTCATAGTGAGATAAAGTCTTGCGCGAGTTTCTGTCTACATGGATCCGATACAGACCACCTGTCGCTTCTGGTCCGGATATAGATGGATTGTCAGGGCAGACAAGACATTCAGGGTCTTGCTGAGTGCTTTTCTCTCAATGGAACTACTGTTCCTGCAGACTTGCATACTCGCCAATGTAGCCCCAGTGCTCGATCAGGTCTTGTTCCGCTTTCTTCAGTTGGAAATGAATGTAGATGGGTGCTGAATCAAGATGATGGTTTTCGAGGAAGAGTTTGGAATCGCCATGGCGGAGGGCTTCAAGCACCAAGGGCAGTTCTCGACGAAAGATGGATTCTCGATACTTCGCAGTGCCAAGGCCTCGACCGACCTGGCAATAGACATGTAACTCCTTTGTGCGATCTGATTCAATCCATTTGGCGAGAACTTCATCACGAAGTATTCGCGTGTACCATCCCCCGATTTGCTTTCTGTCAAACTCCGGACCAATTGTTAGGAACAGGTCGCCAGTCCGATCGGAGTGTGTCAATGTGTAGCAACGTGGAATGACTGGTCCATCTTCAGTCGCCGGCGGAATAACCCTTACGTGCAGTTTCTCAGGACGCAAACGACCCAACGGCACTCCCACCTATCATTCTGAATCTCCCAAGTATTCAGTATCCCCTTGACACTATTGCAGTATCGAACATTTCCACGATGTTCTCAGGCGGAACTTCAGCGAGTATGTTATGTACATTTGAGGCAATGTAGCCACCACCGGGCATCAGGCAAGCCATGTTGTATTCCACCTCCTCACGTACAGCCTCTGGGCTTCCGAAAGGAAGTGTGGTTTGAGTATTGCAGAGACCCCCCCCAAAATGTGATTGAGGCACCGAAGCGGCTTTTCAAACTGCAGGGTTTCATATCGAATGCTCCAGTTTTCGCCGCAATTCTCAAGATGATAGACCAATAGTGGAGGAACGATCGTACGAGTTCGCAGCTCACCAGGAAGGGGTGCCACCAGTCTTCTACTAGTAGTACCGAAGAGTCAGAGTGAGATCTACATCCCAAACGTCAGTCTTACTCGAAGCTGAGAAGTACACTACCCAGACGTAATCTGAGGCATAGTCATAGAGATCGATGTAGGCGTCGACAGAGTCTGTGTAAGTCCCCTCACCCACAAGATACGGAGCCCGACCAGCAAACGACAGCATATCAAACGTCGTGAGGTCCAGTTCATATACTGCAATGTGGATTTCAACACCTACTGCGTCGCTCCCAGTATCGTCAACGCTGACTTCAAAGAGTAAGTCAGGCAGAAGACTACCTTGAGCCTCCGAGGAAGATACGGAGAACTCGTCGCGGTAGATCCAACCAGGGTAAAGATCGACATCAATGTTGTTCCAACTACCAAGTTCTCTCTCTCCAGCGGCGCCGCCATTCCCGAGGAACCCCAGGAAGACTACGAGAACTCCTGCAATAACTACAATGACAATTATGAGACCGACAATGAGTGTCCTGCCGAATCCGGGACCTCTTGAAGGTCTTTCAGGCTCCACATAATCTGGAGGCATTGGTATCTCTGTCAATGTTCCAACCCCGATCTATGAAAGATACAAACATGGGAGAAGGCCCACTTATTACCGTTTTTGAACGACACTCACATTGACGACGGATATCTGAAGCTATTCCGCCCGGTTTCAAATGAACCTCCTGATTTGAGAACTGAGAAAGCCCGCAACCTCTGTAAGCGAAAAGGGCCAAGCGTAGACGATTTCGATTTCCTCAAACCTCCCACGTGCCTTCTCGATGGCATCAGGAATATCCTCTTCTGAATGCTCCCCTCCTGGTGTCATCATTGGAGTCGTGACCACAATCTTAGAGGGCCTTTCTTGGGCTGCAATATCAATTGCATCCGAGATTGACGGCGCACAGAACTCGTTGAATCCAACAACCACTGCGCATCTAGTTTCGGAGGATATTTCCTCGGCAAGCCTAAGCGATGCATCCCAAAATGGATCGTTCTCAGCGTCTCGCGGCCAGTTTCTTACTTTCGTGTCGAGTACGTCGAACCGATAGAGTATGTGTTCTGAGATGTCATGAGCAGAACCTTCAATCATTCGATGCAATCCAACGAATTCCATCAGTTCATCTTTCGGGAAGTCTTTCGGCGGCATGCCGTGCATAACAAGAACAATCTTCGTAGTCATTCATTCACCACCTACTAGAAACGAAAGAGAAGAAGTTTCGAAAGGACTCAGCATGATCACCAAGGACAATGATGTGGTGGTTTCCAAGAGACTCTTTCAAGAAGTAGTCAACAGGTTCATCCATCTGCACTTCAATCTGAGTTCGGCAGGCGGTATCACTATCAAGATTCCTTGTCAACGTACCTCCTGACACCCAGTACTCTGACAGTCCTCTTCCGAAGACCTTGAGTGCTGTCACTCTCTGTGGAGAGATTACTCCACGTATTGCAGCGCTCTTCCCTGACTCGTAGTGTGTCATGATGTCGTACTCCTCGGCCAATGAGGTTGCTATGGTACAGTGGGCAAATACGGCCTTGTTAGATTCGGGATCCACGTGAGCAACATTCGCCATGAAAGAAGGTTTAGAGGTCAGAGCCTTGGCTACCAGCATTGTGAATGTTGCAGGGATGTCCCCCTCACAGCCAGCCACAAGACCATCCTTGTCATTTAGCAGGGAAAGAGCATGACAGCCGGATATGTCAGTATGTTCAAGAAGTGTGAAGCATTCCACTGAAACAGCATCGAGGCCATTGCTGGTCACGAACTCGTCCAACAGTTTTGCCGCGAGAGCCGCTTTCCCGAGCTCTTGATCACCTATCATATTGGATCTGGCTCGCTGCACGAATCCTTCATTTGGCTTCCCTTGAAACCTCCCAAGCTCCTGCTTCA
>JBHLRV010000199.1:0-4289 GCA_048882205.1 Candidatus Thorarchaeota archaeon
TGGACTAGCTTGGCGATGGTCTCCGGATTCCGCATCAGGTTGGCATTGTTCGTGTGATGACCGGGATTGTGAATCAGTTGGTTCAGGTCATACATTGGCACACCAACGCGTGTGTACAGAATACGCTCCTTCTCGAGACCCAATTCAGCTAAGACACTGTTACACATCTCTCGAATCAGAGGCCCGCTGAGAAACTCGATACCGGAGGCGACAATCCTGTCCATTACTCTGAGTGCTACCAACTGAGCATTGGCCTCTGACAGCTGTGCCTCGAGAACAAGACTGCTGATGATACGGTCTACATCGAATGGCTCCAGAGTACTGCTTGTGGTACGTACCTTTGGAAGCTTTCTCTCTCGCACCTTCAGCTCCTCAAGTGATACAGCCGTACTATGGACATCGGTCATTAATCAATTCACTCCCAGCGACTTGCGTACTTGTTCTATGGTCGGAACCTCTCCGCTGTAGAGTAGTTCTAGCGACCCAGAGTTCTCAAGAACAATGCTAGGAGTGGACGCGATGAATATCTGGCTCTCGAGAAGTCTGAAGTCTAGGTCTTCATCGACTTTCTCAAGATCTACGGTCTTCACAGAGACCCCGGTCCCCACAAGGGCCTCCTCGACGACAGCCTTAGCGGCAGGACAGTTGGCACAGTCCTGCTGAGTAAACAGATACAGAGTTCTGAATGTTTTGTCGTCCTCTCCCGGCATCAATCAACACCCTCCGCAGACCGAAGGTTTTCCAATATTGAGCCAGTGTAGAATAAAAGACTTGTTGCGTTGCAGAATGGCTTGTAACATCGAAATAAGGCACTCAGGGCTAAGTGGTTTTTTTTCGTAGGCTGTCACAACTCGATGTCCGGTGGGTTCCTAATAAGGTCGTACACATTTCTCGGAGCAACGTTCCAGAAAATGCAGGTTCTGTGAATTTCACGAGAGCGAGACTGCACCGGCAAGTCTGAACCAACCACACATCCCGGACGGAGGTCACCTTATATGCTGGCGCCAAACGGCCAAGACCTTCCTGCACATCCGAATAGTATCGAGCCACACTCTCCAACATAGCACAAAACAATGATAAGATGCATAGCATCTTCGGCTCAAGGGAACCGAGAGTTTGGTGATTGCCTATGCCAGTCTACCTGAAAGCGACAACACCAGTTGATGGATGGAAACGTGTCGTACGTAGAATCATGGATAGCGGGATGCGAAGAGTTGACGAGCGTGGAATCGAAACACGTTGGCACTCAAACGTAATGATTCACATCATTGATCCATATGTCGACAGAGTCTGTCCCGAGTACCCATTCAGTGAGAAGATTCTGCGAGAGAAGTATGCAACCCAGCTGCTCAATCCGGACCGACTGGACTTCGAGTACACGTATGGAGAGAGACTGAACGCCTGGGGTTCAGAGGTCATCAATCAGATAGACTACGTCATATCGAAGCTGAAAGACTCACCCCACACTCGGAGAGCTGTTGCGACTACTTGGGATCCCAGAAAGGACACGAAGGTGGATGAGGTACCCTGTCTCAATCACTTTGTGTTCATGATGAGAGATGATGAGCTTGATGTGTCTGTGATGATAAGGTCGAATGACATGTATGGAGCGTGGTTGGCGAACGTCTATGCCCTTGGTGAACTTCTCTCGCATGTAGCAGATGCGACAAGCTTGCGGCCCGGGACAATAACAACACTATCAGTCAACGCTCACATATACAATCACGACTGGGATGGAGCAACTCGGGTCTAGTTTCCTACCTTCACGATAATGCACCTCTAACAGGCACGTATATTAACCGGATTGCACTCACAGGTTACACGGTTTAACTGAATAGGCTGTGGAGTGTACAATCATTGGATAACGTTGACAAACAGCTGGTTTCTCTACTGCAGAAGAATGGGCGTACCAGTCTCTCTGAGATTGGAAAGGAGCTAAAGATGTCCCACGTTGCAGTCAGCAAACGTCTGGATAAGCTCGTCAAGAATGAACTTGTTCACATTGGCGCGGGCGTGAACTCCGAGGACCTTGATATCAAGCTGTTATTCATCGCGCTTGAGGTTGAGAGTTTGGACGTAGCAGAGCGAATCTACAAGAAATTCGGGAAGTGCCCTCGCTTGTTGATGATGGCGCCCGTTTCGGGTAGCTACAACATGATGGCCGTACTGGCGGCTGAGGATGCATGGACGCTTCAGTCAATCACCGGTACCTGCAGCGTTAGGACTGAACCAGGTGTCAGAAGATCCGAGAGTTGGTTTGGAAACTCACCAGTAGTTCCGCAGTATCTGCCGATCAATCTTGCACCACAGCGTGCTAGTGGGACCAAAGCCCCCTGTAAACAAGACTGTGCGGCCTGCAAGCGATATCAGGACGACAAGTGTGTGGGTTGTCCGACCACCACCGCATACAGAGGCCGTCTTTGGTCTTCACCGCTCACAAAGAGGAAACGTAGAGGAAAAGGCAAGAGTTAACTCGGACTCGTAGCTGTTCCATTCCTGTGAATCCCATGGATGACGTTTCCATTCACCCTCTAGCTGTTGTTGAAGAGGGAGCCCAGATTGGCAATGGTACGCGAGTCTGGCACTTTGCTCACATCAGAGGATCGGCCAAGATTGGCGATGGGTGCAACATTGGTAAGGATGTCTATGTCGACGCTGAAGTGACGATTGGGAACAATGTGAAGATACAGAATGGAGTGTCGGTATATCATGGCGTCACAATTGAAGATGATGTATTCTGTGGGCCTCACATGACCTTCACAAACGACCTGTATCCACGTGCCTTCAGCGATTCATGGGAAGTAGGGGAGACCCTAGTAAAGAGGGGGGCCTCAATAGGAGCTCATGCGACGATTCTCTGCAACACGACACTTGGTGAGTATTGTATGGTAGGCAGTGGGGCTGTGGTCTCCAAGGATGTTCCAGCACATGGTCTTGTGGTCGGAAATCCGGCACGACTTGTGGGATTCGTTTGCAAGTGTGGACAGCCAGTCGACAAAGAAACTGCGCGCACTGATAAGACTGTGACATTTCAATGCACAAAATGTAAAGAGGAAGTCGCAATTCCCTTGTCTGACTACGAGAAGAAGGTCAGGTAGAGAACACTTGTCATATCTTTACAAGAAGTTTGTCAATGAACGCGCGGCTGCACTCTTGAGCGAAACAGAGAGCATAAGAAACTGCACAGTCATCGCGCACATTGACCACGGCAAGACCACTCTCACAGACTCTCTAATTGCTGCCTCTGGACTCCTCTCCAAAGAGGTTGCGGCAACTGCAAGACTGCTTGACTATGACATGATTGAACAGGAACGTGGTATCACAATAAAGGCGTCAGGCATTTCTCTCATTCATGAACTGGAAGGAAGAGATCATCTAATACATCTCATAGACACGCCCGGCCACATAGACTTCTCAAGCCACGTGACCAGAGGACTACGGCTGACAGATGGAGCAGTCATCGTTGTTGATGCCATTGAAGGAATAATGGTACAGACAGAAACTGTGACCAGACAAGCGATGCACGAGCTGGTCAGACCAGTGCTATTTGTGAACAAGGTAGATAGACTCTTCAAAGAGAGGAGGTTGAAGGCACGACGTGTGGCGGAGGAGATCAACAAGACAGTTCGAGAATTCAATGCGATGCTAGGCAAGTACCTTGATGATGACCTCCTTGAGGAGTGGGAGGTTTCTTTCAACAAGTCCTCACTGTGCGTCGGGTCGGCCCTAGACAAGTGGGGTTTCAGCCTTGCAACCCTCAAAGAGAGGTCTGGTGGAAACGGATCGCCGTCAGATTTGGCCGCCGCTTTCCTTGAGATTCTGCAGGAGGTAGAAGATGTCTACTCGAGAGAGGAAGGAAAGACTCTCGGAGAAAGATTCCCTGTGGCTGAAGTTCTACTCGACTCGGTCGTCAAGACAGTCCCAAATCCTTCAGTTGCCCAGAGATATCGTCTTCCACTATTCTGGAAAGGTCAGGGCAGTAAACACGAGAAGAGTCTCCTAGCAAGTAAGAGCAAAGGTCCGACAGTTCTTCTAGTAGGTGATGTACAGCCCGACAGACATGCAGGACTCGTTGCGGCTGTCAGGGTATTCTCGGGGACTCTCCAAAGAGCAAAGCCTCTGGCCAACCTAAGAACGGGTGATGTTGGAAAGACTCTGCAGGTTGGCCTATTCATGTCTAAATCAAGGATTGCACTTCCAAAGGTTCCAGCCGGTAATCTTGCCTTCATAACAGGTATCCGAGGCCTCGTTGTTGGTGACACCCTTGTCACTGAGGGTGAAGACAGTAT
>JBHLRV010000200.1:0-4235 GCA_048882205.1 Candidatus Thorarchaeota archaeon
GCCTCCATACTTCTTTGCCATCTGAGAGACTAGGGTAAGACCGACTCCTCCTGAATGTCCTCTACGAGCAAAAATCGACTTCTTTCTCGCACTGCTAATCCCCGGACCATCGTCTGAGACTGAAAGCCTGTATAATTGCCCCTCCCTGCTTCCGGATACCCAGACTTTCGGCTTCTCTCGAGGATTGTGACGCACAGCATTCTCAAGTAGGTTCCATAGGAGTTCTCCCAGTAGTGCATCAGCTCTAACGTGTACTGGTGGCTCAATGTCCTCGACAAAGACGGTTGCGCCGTAGACTCTAACTAGTACTTTCACCTTTTCTTCTAGGACATTTGTGAGTTCCATGTGCGTAGTTGGAAGACGTCTGAACTCTCCAGCACGCTTCACCTTGGTGATGAGTCTGTTACATCTCTCCACTGCATCCAGAATGTCGCCTTGTGCTTCTTGAAGGTAGCTTGGTGGGATGTCATGATCCAGAAGTCCAGTAGCTGTGATGATGACTTGGAGTTGATTTGCTATGTCGTGTGTGAGCAAGTCCAGATAGAACTGGATAGTTTCCTCAGCCTCTTTCTGAGCTGAGATTTCAGTGATCACCCCGAACGTTCCCAGAAAAGTACCGTCGTGGTCTTCCAAGGGCGCAGCTGAGATGATTGTTGGTACTACCTCGCCGTTCTTATTCAGCCACTCAAGCTCATACCGACCCGCCCTACCCTCTTTCCGCGCGGATATCTTCGCCTGGACCCACTCAACATCCTTGTCTTTTGTGAATTCGTGCCAAGGTCTCCCAACTACTTCCTCCTGACTTCGGCCCAACATCTCACAGAATGCATCATTTGCGTAGACAAGGTTACCATGTTCGTCATCAATGGCCAGGCCATCGTTCATGGTTTCAACCAGCACTCGGTAACGCTCTTCTGTCTGTTCAAGTGCTTGTTGTTCCGCCCTTCTGTCTGTGACATCAAGTATGTGAACGATTGTCTTCCTAGAGCCATCATCAGATGTCGCCACGGACGCCCGGACTTGGACAGTCATGGGTTTCCCGGAATCCGTTATGATCTCAAAGGGATATGCATCAGGGACAGGTTCACCTTTTCTTCTCAACTCATATCGTTCTGAAGCCGCTTTTGCGTTGTCTTCTTCCATAAACTGCCTGAAATCCTTACCCACCAGGTCCTCCTTCACTCCTCCGAATAGTCTTGCAGCGGTGTCGTTCACGTACTCAAACTTGTAGTCATCGTCAACTACAACCAATGCGTCATGGGAATTGTCAAGGAGAGTCCTCAATATGGTATCACTGAAAGGGAATCCTGGACCGATTTGTCCTACGATACTTGTGTCTGTAGCAAACACCCGAAGCTTTTGCGACTTCTTGGTTCGTCCATGGAGGACAATCCGCAACTCAGATGCAATCCTATTACCCGCCAGGCTTTGAAGTTCAACTGACACGACAGCCGAGTCTCCAGGTTTCACAAGGCCTGCGACCGCTTTCTCTAGTTGTCCTCTGTGTTCAGGAACGACCAAGGCATCAACAGAGGTAGAACCTACCTTCCTCTTGTCCTCCATTGCTAGCAGATTCATAGCATACTTGTTCATGTATACAAGCTTGAAGTCCATTTTAGCTTCCAAGACTGCAAGCGGAAGCTCCTCTGAGAATGCTCTAAACTCACGAACTCCTGTCGCGCTGTGCTTTCGCTGTGCACGCTTGCTCATACGAATCTGGACTCCAGTCCTCTAGGCCAAAATAGATGATGACCGGGAAATTAAAGGACATTGTATTATAAGCCTAGTTCGGCTGTAGAGGTCACTACTGTGTTATAAGAGAAGGCTAGCTATACTTCCTCCACAGCGCCCCGGGTTCTCTTTGCTTCCCGTAGCCCAGAAGATTATCGAACGTTAGAATAACACGATTCATCCAAGGAAGACGGCGGACTACCCAGAGAATGCTTCTATGGAGAATTCCGTCCTTCTTGTTATAGGGGCATGACCTAATACAGTTTGAACAATCACTTCCATTGTCCATCCAGAAGCCATAGCAGGTTTCGGGATTGACATACCACTTCTTTACACCTGGATTGTTCGAGATTGTTTCTCCATTCCAAGTCCTAGCCCGACCCTTTGGAATAGACTTTGATGGGCAATGGTCGGCACACTTCTCGCAGGTCTCGCAGAATCGTTTCACCGCTTCACAGAAACCATGATCGGGCTTGTCGACCTGAAGGGGCATGTCGGTCAGGACTTTCGCGATACGGACTCTCGGTCCAAACTCCTTAGTTATGAGTATCCCGTGTCTTCCATACTGGCCCAGACCAGCATCTATAGCCAATGGAACACTCAGTGCGATATCATTACCACACGGAATCGCCCCGTAGCCCAACCTCCTGATGAAGGCAGTAAGTTCAATCTCGGCGAATGCCATCATCGAATATCCAACACCAACAGCGGCCGATGCAGGAAACGCAGGTGAGGTAGAGATTCCTTCATAGTCAAGCTCGACGGCCATGATGATCGCTCTATTGTAGGTCTTTGGTATGTTGTAGGGCACACCCTGCCTGTCGGCAGTGTAGAGCCATTTGGAGTCCAAAGCCGCTACCCCCACTAGGCTAGCCCCGTAGAGTCTGGCGGCTCTCTTGGTTGCACGCGTTAGCTCTCCAGGGTCAGATCCATCAGTCGGGGTCCCACTTCTTCTGTGGTTTGCATCTTGAAGTAGAGGACCCATAACGGACTGTCGATTGTCGTACAGCTCCCAGCCGGCACCCGCCATCTCACGTTCAAACTCACCGTAGCCGGGTATGCGTTTGGCAATCATTGCCTCCGCACCGTACCACTCGTCCTTTCCAAAGTGCTCAAATGATGAGTCATTGTGCACACGTGCGAAGACCATGTCTTTCTCGGAGAAACGGCTGTAGGACTCGGAAACCTCGTAGGGGCGACTGTACTCAGAACCCTTCTGAGAGGACTGGACTGCACTCGAGGGCGTCAAGGATTCCTCTTCATAGCTCGTGGTGATGGCCCCAAGGGGACAAGCGCGAATGCATGCAAGGCATCTTGTGCATCCGTTGGCGATTGTCGGGAGCTGAGCATTGGCTGGGAACTTGAGTGGCGTGTCTTCTCCGTGTACCTGGATGCATGCCTCAACACACTCTCTGTCGCATTGGCTTGGTCTGCAGAGGTCTTCTAGTATGCGCATGCATTCACTTCCAGGAGTCTGCTGAGTATCGTGAATTGCGTCATTAAACAGTTCCTATGTGAACGGGTCGATGGGTGCTGGCTAGGCAAAGATTATTGTGTCGCTTGACTCTGGAACCTCACTTAGAACTCAATTTCGGTTGACTTCATGATCTTAGAGATGAAATGCATGATGCAATTCACTTCAGAACAAAGAACCCTAGATATTGGAGGTGTAAAGGTCGGAGGAAGACCAGGGCTCGTGCCAACAGTCATGGTTGGGTCAATCTTCTATTCAAAGGACAAGCTCGTAGTCGAGGAGAAAACAGGCAGCATAGACCGGAAGAAGACAGAGGCAATGTTGCAGCAACTCGCAGAAGTGTCAGAGAAGACTGGACTGCCCAGCATGTTAGACGTAGTGGCGGTCACGCCTCAAGCAATTGACGAATACCTTCGGATCCTTGCTGACTTAACAGATATGCCCTTGCTCATTGACGGATCTGGTTCAAGCGAGGTGAACTCAGCAGGACTGGCTACGGCACAAGATGCTGGAATTCTGGACAGGGTCGTCCTCAACTCGCTGACTCCTGACGATGGAGATGATATCTACGATGCGGTTCAGGAGACCGGAGTTAAGAGTGCAATCATCTTGACATTCTCAAACACAGCCATGGCATCAGCCACAAAAAGAGCTGAGCTTGCCGATCGCCTGTTGGAGAAGGCAAAACGTGCAGGAATCACAAATGCCTTGTTTGACACCGGAGTTGTAGACCTCCTGACACTTGGCTTGGCATGCAGAGCGCTTGTTTCTATCAAGGAACGCCATGGATTGCCGGTGGGATGCGGTGCTCACAATGCAGTCGCTATGTGGAATGGTCTTGTGTCCAAATTTGGAAAAGAAGCCAAGGAGCCTGCGTTTGTTGGCTCAAGCTTGATGCCCGTGGTACTTGGAGCTGATTTCGTGCTCTATGGCCCCATCAAGCATGCAGCAATTACTTTCCCCTCGATTGCTATGATAGACGTGGCGCTCTCAGGAGCACTCCTTGAGGACAGGCTGAGGCCCGAACGTC
>JBHLRV010000201.1:0-4194 GCA_048882205.1 Candidatus Thorarchaeota archaeon
AGACGACTGCTAAGAAGAAGCCAAAGAAGACAACGGCCAAGAAAACAAAGAAAAAGGTTGAGAATGTCGTCAAAGATGGCAGCCTAATCTATGTAGACTATATCGCAAAGACGAAAGATGACGGCAAGATCTTCGACTTGACTCTGGAAGATGTTGCAAAGGAGGAGGGGCTCTACAAGGATGACGACCGTTACGAGCCCATCCTGGTTGCAGTTGGATCAAACTGGCTTCTTGAAACAATTGAGGAGGAGCTAGTAGGCATGAAGATAGGGGAGTCGAAGACAGTGGAGGTTCCGCCAGAGAAAGGAGCTGGCACTCGTGACGACTCTCTGGTGAAGATGATAGCACGCGCGAAACTTGAGAAGCTGGGTGTCCGGATAGTCAAAGGAGAGAGAATCGAGTTCGGAAAAGAAAGGGGAGTTATCACTGCCATACTGCCACGGAAGGTCCGAGTGGACTTCAACCCACCCCTTGCAGGGAAGACACTTCTCTTTGATGTTACAGTCAAGGGAATAGTGAGTGACCCAAAGGACAAGATCCTGGCCGTCCTCAAAAGACGAATACCTGCTCTGCCGGATGACAAGTACGAGGTTTCAATCAAGGCCAAGACTATCAAGATTGAGTTCCCGAAGGAGTCAAGGTACATACAGGACTTCCAATACGCAGAGATTGGAATCGCGATGGATTCACTCAAGGTGATCGACTCGGCTGAGAAGGTCGAGATGCTGGTCACATACGAACGGCCCGAACGTCAAGCCACAGCTGAAACTAGTGAGTAGTCAGGTTTGACACCACAAAGAAATGTTTTAATACGAAACTCAAGACGTCGAGTCTGTCACTAGTTCTCCTGTTCTATCTGTATACAGGGAGTTCATTGAACATGGAACATCCAACACAGTCACCGACTGAACTAAAAACTGGAACAACGACTGTAGGGCTAATCGCAAAGGACTGTGCCGTCCTGGCCAGTGACCAGAGAGCCACTATGGGGACTCTTATTGCTAGCAAGACGGCTCAGAAGATCTACAGAATCACTGACCGAATTGGCGCTACCATCGCAGGATCCGTAGCAGATGCACAATCAATCATGGACATACTAAGAGCAGAATCCAAACTGTTTGAGATCCAGCGAGGCCGGCCCATGAGAGTCAAAGCCTTGACGCGACTTCTAAGCAACATCATGTTCCAGGGACGTGGGCTATACATGCTACAATGTGTCGTAGGAGGCCTTGATGATGATGGTCCGCAGGTGTATTACAACGATTTCATTGGCTCCGTACTCTCAGACAAGTACGTTGCCACCGGATCGGGTTCGCCTGTGGCGCTAGGTGTTCTCGAGGCGGACTATGCTGACGACCTCCCAAAGCAGAAAGCAATAGAGTTGGCCGTACGTGCAATCGCCTCAGCAATTGAGAGAGATGCTGCCACCGGCAACTCAATTCTTGTCAGCGTCATTGACAAGGATGGCTATCAGGAAGTACCCAAAGAGAAGATCCTGAAGATTTGGAAGAAGTAGTGACAGGTTTCGTGAGCTCGCCTCATGCGAGCAACACTGGTAGACCAGTGTCCTCTTCCGGGTTCATCGTACCATGAAAGCCCGAGGAGGGTTTGAAGGGCCGACGGCCAATGAAGTGACACTAGATGACTTCTGCGAAAAACACAGAACATATTGACATCCGAGATGCCGTAAAGAAGGCACTGCCGCGCTCCGCAGCAGTAACGTCAGTCGAGTATGAGGGGCCTGAGATAGCTATCTACTCCAAGGCACCAAAGATACTCTTGGACGATGGAGACAAGATTAAGGCCTTGGCTAGAAAGATGAGGAAGCGGATTGTAGTCAGATCCGCACCAGAGGTGAGGCTGTCCATTGAAGACGCTGAGAAGACTGTACGAGAGCTCGTACCCACTGATGCAGAGATAACATCAATCGACTTCGATGTGTCTAGAGGAGAAGTCATAATTGAGGCACAGAAACCGGGTCTCGTGATTGGAAGGAGTGGTACGACCCTCAGGGAGATTACAAGACAGACCTTCTGGCGGCCAAGTGTCATGAGAACGCCGCCAATTGAGAGTAAGCTGATAAAGCAGATACGATACATCGTTCAGTCAGAGGCCGGATATCGTAACAGAGTGTTTCGTGACATCGGCAGAAGAATACATCGCAATACTCTGTTGAACAATGGTTGGATCAGGCTCACGGCCTTGGGTGGTTTCAGGGAGGTTGGCCGCCAAGCAATGCTCCTTCAGACCTCCGAGAGCAACATAATGATTGAGTGCGGTGTGAATGTAGGCACACCCACAAGGGCATTCCCACGTCTTGACATGCCGGAATTCAACATCGATGAACTTGATGCCGTCATTACCACACACGCGCACCTTGACCACTGTGGAATGGTTCCTTTCCTGTTCAAGTATGGTTACAGAGGCCCCGTCTACATGACAGCACCAACACTGAATCTCTCGACACTTCTTCAGCTTGACTACTTGGATGTGGCAGAGAGGGAAGGCAAGCTCAGACCTTATCGCGACAGGGACGTCAAGGAGGCGATTCTACACACAGTGGCTTTGAACTATGGTGAGGTCACAGACATCGCCCCCGACGTACGACTCACACTACACAATGCCGGTCATATTCTAGGATCAGCAATCGTTCACCTTCATATTGGTGATGGACAGTATAATCTAGCCTACACTGGTGACTTCAAGTTCGGAAGAACGAGACTTCTTGAGCCCGCAACATTCACTTTCCCGCGTCTTGAGACCCTGATTGTTGAGAGCACCTATGGTCACCCGACGGACAAGATGCCACCTCGGCAGGAAGTGGAACGGAGATTCGCCTCCGCAATTAGAAGGACAATTGAACGTGGCGGCAAGATTCTCATCCCAGTCCTTGCTGTGGGTCGGGCTCAGGAGATCATGCTCGTTCTGGAAGACCTAGTTACAAAGAATCGGATTCCAAGAATACCTATCTACATTGAAGGGATGATTGCTCAAGCCACAGCGATCCATACAACACATCCAGAGGCACTCAGCAAGAAGATTCGTGAGATGATATTCCACCAAGGAGTGAATCCCTTCTTGAACGAGATATTCGTGCAGGTAGACAGTCCTGAACAGCGTGAAGAGATAGTAGAAGGAGAGCCATGTGTCATTATGGCAACCTCGGGCATGTTGGCAGGAGGACCAAGCGTGGAGTACTTCAGACTTCTCGCCCCCGACGAAAAGAACACACTTTGTTTCGTGAGCTACCAGGGTGAGGGTACATTAGGACGCCGGATTCAGAAAGGATGGAAAGAGATTCAGATGCGTGATCGGGAAGGCAAGGTTGGCGTGGTCCCGGTTAACATGCAGGTTCAGACAGTAGAAGGATTCTCGGGTCACTCTGACAGAAAGCAGATTTTGAACTTCGTCAAACGCGTAAACCCCGCACCTGAGCGAGTCCTGACGTGCCACGGAGAAGCAACAAAATGCTTGAATCTCGCATCCACGATTCACAAGGCATTGAACATAGACACAAAGGCACTAACAGTCACTGAAAGCATCAAGCTTAGGTAGGCCAGTGAGTCGATCTCATAGTCGCACAAATGAAGGGGCGACAATTACACAATCATCATTGACTAGAGCTATATCCGCTTGGTAGCTACGTGTTTCGCCCCGAATTCTCTCGATGATGCGCTTCAACTCCAAGTGCGTCTGTTCCTTTCCGTCATTGAGTCGAGAGATATCTAGTAGAACTATGTTCCCCTCTCGAATCTGATTGACAACATAAGGAACATCCTCCAGAGTTTCCAATCGCTTCGATCTCACGAATATGGCTTCTAGCTCTTCCAATCTTCTGAGCTCACGCGTTGGGCCGGGTTTCACCGCATCAACAGCAGGAGAGAAGATTCCAAGACCTGAGTACTTGTGTTCAGCCCCTGCCTTTGCCACGGAATCGTCAACCTTGCTCCTAAGTCGGGATAGGAATCGCAACCAGATTCACCTCTGTTTTGACCCAGTTGTACATACGAAGAAAAGACCGAGTATTATGAAGGGGGCACAACTGTGGGTAACTTTTATACCGGCTCTCGGCATCGACGAGTGATAGTAATGCCCGCCCGCAGCAGGAAGGACGAGAGCTTATCACAGATTCAGCAGCAACTAAAGGCACTTGGTAACAGGTACGCTGTCGAGATCCTTCAAGTATTGAGCCCA
>JBHLRV010000202.1:0-4191 GCA_048882205.1 Candidatus Thorarchaeota archaeon
ATACAACATTCATGCACTATTCATCGAAGCTTCAATGAATCAGTTGAAGCCGGATGGGGTCTTGGGGTGCCTAGTCTACAAGAATCTCCTTTCACTTGATAGCTACGCTCAGTTAAGACGACACCTTCTCGAACGGCATACCCTGAAACACATTTCCGATTGCGGAGCTGGTGTCTTCAGCGGAGTCACCGCGGAAACAGGTATCATTGTGATCAGGAAGGGCAGTAGAATCGGAAGCTCCTCCGTTGCTCTCTCAGCTTACAGAACAGCTTCGGCAGACTGTGTTTCAGGACTGAATGTGCCGCAAGAGCAATACACTCATCTGGTGAGTCCATGGAATCACAGGTTCATCACAGGGATTAGTGAAGGGGACGTCGAACTATTCGAAGTCTTGAGAGCATTCCCGGGACTGGCGACTCTCGCATCTGTTAGCCGAGGTATTGAAACTGGATGCAATAGTAGATTCGTTTCTGTACGCCCGGAGGCCAAAGGAAACTGGCAACCTCTCATTCGTGGAAGGGACATCACGCCCTATGGGGCAGAACCTCATGTCTTCATCGACTACAGGCATGACCTCCTGTCAAAACCCGGCCGGGATGGACTCATCAATCTCCCAAAGGTGCTTGTTCAACAGAATGCCCGGAACCCAGTTGCCTACTATGATTCAGGGCACTACTTCGTACTCAACTCAGCAACCTACATCGCTGATGCTCCTGAGGAGGTTTTGAAGTCCATCTGCACACTGATCAACTCCAGGTTGGTGGCATGGTTCTTCCGGACGGTGGTGACTAACAACGCAAGGCTGACTGTGAATCTGTTGCCCTGCAATCTAGGAGTCATCCCTGTTCCTCCGACCTTTGACGAGAACCTTCTTGGAACTCTGTGTGATGTGTTGACAATGCTACGATTGTCCGTCAAGAGCTCCGACCACTTCCGTGAAGCATTCTCTCTTTGGCACAATGTCATTGCCGAGGCAACGATTCTCGAAACCTATTTTCCGCATCAAACGGGGACCCATAGGACGACAGAGAGTCTTCGCACCCTCTTTCAGGATTCTCCAATTGATTCTGATTTCGCTCACATTCGACGAGATTCACGATTGGTGAGAACAGCCTTGGACACAGTAGATAGCATTGGGGTGTCCAGATTGCTGGATTCTCGTCCTTGAAACTGCGGAATAAGACGGAGATTATGGTCTGACAAAAACAGGTATAAGACAACGTTTGAGGACCTCCTACGAGAGATGTCAGTGTCCTCTGAACAAGAAGCAGAAACTCAAGCCGACGAACTCGATCTTGACCTCCCTCCCTGGACCCGTAGTGTTGAGATTCGTGAAACCCTCCACATGATGATCTCTCACCATCCACCATCAATGTATGGCCACTGTCTTCGGTTGTCATTTCGGGGTCGTTCGATTTACTTTTGCGGTCGTTGCTCCGGTATCTATACTGGACTTGGTCTCGGAATCGCATTTCTGTTCTTGACAGGGTTCAATCGAGAGCCAACGTGGTTCTGGTTCTTTGTAGCGCTTGCAGTTGGATTCTCGACGGTTGTGGACTGGATCAGTCAAAGGCTCACCCCTCGGAAGACGACAAATACCATCCGTGCCGTATCCGGCTTCATCAGCGGGCTTTCGCTTGCCATGATTCTATATCTGGGAAACCTGATCTACATGCTGGTTGCTCTTGTTGTAATGGGCGTAACTATCGGCGGTGTGGGCTATATTGAGAACCGAAGACGACCCATCGATGAGAAGACATCTCTCAATGAAACTGAATAGTGCACTTCTTCTTCTACCAAACCATTTTAACGCCGTGGCCTCTCAGTGCGATTGTGGAACAGGATGATTCCAGTCGCAAAGCCCATCATTGATGATCAAGAGATATCGGCGGTAAGTGAAGTCCTTCAGTCAGGTATGCTAGCAGAGGGAAAAGCGTCTCGTGAGTTTGAGCGGCAGTTTGCAGAGTACATTGGGACCAAGTACGCTACTGTCACAAACAACGGAACAACCGCCCTGAGCACTGCACTGGAGGCAATGAACATACAGCCCGGTGACGAGGTCATAACAACTCCCTTCACATTCATCGCCTCTGCCAACACAATAGCGATGATTGGGGCTGTTCCCGTGTTCGTCGATGTCAATCTGGAAACATACAACATTGATCCTGACTTGATTGAGGCGGCTATCACAGATAGAACACGAGCAATCATGCCGGTACATATCTTCGGTATGCCCTGCGAGATGGGTCAAATCATGGAAATAGCAGAAAAACACAACTTACTGGTGATCGAGGATGCTTGCCAGGCCCACGGCGCAACTGTAGATGGTAAAATGGTGGGGTCGATTGGACACGTTGGCACCTTCTCATTCTATGCAACCAAGAACCTGATGACTGGTGAGGGTGGCATGATTACCACGAATGACGAGCAGCTAATGGAACGCTGTCTAATGATCAAGAACCACGGAAGGGGTCCTGAGGGAGGATATACCCATTATCGAATTGGCTACAACTACCGGATGCTAGATTTCGTAGCCGCCATAGGCTCCGTTCAACTGGGGCGCATGAATGAAGTAGTCCAGCGTCGCAGAGAGAATGCCAAGAGATACGACGAGTTCCTCGCGGAGTTTGACCAGGCAAGTCCTCAAGTGACACTCGAAGGAATGCAGTCCGCATACCATGTCTATGCACCACGACTTTCTACAGACGCCATTCAGAGAAACGAGCTCATCCAGAATCTAAGACAAGAAGGCATCGGGGCCCGACCTGTCTATGCAATTCCTTGTCACAGACAAGAAACGTATCAGAAGATCTCAGAATGGCGATGGGCCAGATTTGTGGAATATCCCAACTACTCGTCAATTGCCTTGCCAAACTCGGAAGAGATCGCCAACCAACACTTCGAGATTCCAGTTCATCCAGGTGTCAATGAGAAGAACATAGGTCACATAGTAGGGACTCTTCGTAAGATGTGGTCCTAGTTCCCTTGTATCATATTTCATTTCCATCTAGGTCCAGAGTCATGACTTCAGCAGATACCGCTGAACAAAGGAGAAAAGGGGAAGTCTGCGCTGAAGGAATAGTAGGAGCAAAGATTGCATGGACTCTTTTGCCAATCAACCCCGCCACAGAGTCGGAATAATCAATGAGATCCGACGGCTTGGCAGAAGGCGGAAGACTGACAAGGAGCTGAGTTTCGAGATTGGCAAGACGCCTCGAAGCATATTAAGTAGGATGCTCGTGGTCTGTGGAAAAGTCGGTGCTGAGGCCTCTGCAGCGTACAAAGCCAAGGCGAAGGAGCTGGAGGCTGATTTCGTTTCCGAGACCGGGCGCTCCTGGGTCCTTGCACAGAAGACGGTTCAGAAGAACTATGACCCTGGTAGGCACTCCGGAGTCCTATTGATTGGGACAAATAAAGAGCTTCCTGCCACGCAGATTTCGCATGGAGGCTCCTACGGGTTCACTGATTGGTTCATTCAAGATGTTGACGGCGATGGTGCCCCTGATACTCCTGTCGGACGTATATTTGGTCCTTCTGAAACGGTCCTGTACCACATGGACCCTATGATAATCGACAGCAATATCGCTGTCGTCTTCGACTCACAACCGGGTCGCTCCACACGTCATGTGAAAGGACTCAAGCAACTGGGGTTTGACGTTGAAGTACTACGAGAGTTCTCTGAGGAAGACTCTCGACTACTCTCTGTGTCTGAGTTCATCCTTCAGTTCTCAGACGGCATGTTTGAAATGAGAATCCACGGCACACCAGAAAAGTGGGCATCACATAACTCGGTCATCCTAGACTACAAACAGGCCTCTTCAATCAACTTTGAGGGATATCCTGTTATCTACTCGGAAGCCTGCAGCACTGCACAAGAAGGGCCGCTGTTGAGAGCCTTTCTAGATCAAGGAGCTTGCTATATCGGCGCTACTCTGGATACGATGAACAACCTAGAGCCCTTTGATGACTGGAGAAAGTGTGCATATGCAGACGGGTGGAAATTCGGCTTCCTAGATCTTCTTGACACACATGATTTGATTGGAGAGGTCAAGATAGGAGTCGACAGGGCCATCTATGATCATCTGGCTGAGAGTGTAAAGAGAGAACTGGAGGACGTCAGGTCTGGTGAGAACATTGAGATTACCACTGACAATGCGCTTTCTGCGGCTGAGTGGGTCATGTTTGGCAATC
>JBHLRV010000203.1:0-4179 GCA_048882205.1 Candidatus Thorarchaeota archaeon
GCTCGTCCGTTCTTCACAACATCAAAGAGAAGCCTTGAGCTGCTCTCAAAGCTGCCCTTTCTGATTTGGTCAAGGAGGAGTTCAGATGCTGACACCAATAGGCATTCCTACAAACCAGTATGGGTCGGTGCTTAAGTAGACATATCTGACTGCAACGACCTCTGGGGTCCGTGGCTTCGTGCACAAATAGAAGAGTCAGTCTAGGACCCGACGCCTCTCATTTTGTGCACGATAAAGCATTTTTTTCGGTAACCCTCATCGTCTAGTTGGTTGATGAAGTTCTCGAGTCTCTTGACTCGCGTGAATTCTTCTTCTATTCCAAGGTCTCTGACAGAGATCAATGCCTTCTTCTTCTCAATTCGTACGTAGACCCCACCAAGGCCTACTGAGTGCTTCATGTATACAGGGTCTTCTAGTCGTCCTTTGACTCTATAGAAGCCCTGCCTTCTCAACATCCGTGTGACCATATTCATCATAGTTGTCGAGCCCTCCCGGCGGCTGACAGAAAGACAGTAAACGCATATCCTAATATAAACACATTAGGTCTCAAATGGTAAACGTTTGAATATCGGGCAAAAAAGAGGTCGTACAAATCTCTCACGAGAGGCGTGAAATCTGTACAAAGCAACCACCAAAGAGCAAAAACTGCACAATATCACCAATATGACATTGAAAAGCTTCCAGCGCGCCAAATGTACTTGGCCACAGAAGTCAACGTTTACTGCCTGCTTCCACTTATTTTTGGCTAACGTGTACTATCACAAGACGTTGTCGGGGTGTGCTGGCGAGAACGCGTGGCTTGAAGGTAAGGCTTAAAACACGGCCGGATGCTCGGACTCCAGAAGTGGGAAAGAAAATGGATCCATGGGGTGACTTCATTCTATTCTTTGCAAATCTCCTCGACCCAGTAGCCACTCTACCTCTTAGTGCACCCTTCATTCTAATAGTGAGCCTTCTTCTTGCCTTGATCTCCATTTGGGCGACAAGAAGATTCACTGACGTAGAGAAGCTCAAGTCTGACATGCAGGAGATGAAGGAGTGGAGAGAGAAGTTCAACGTGGCCCGAAAGACCATGGACGCCGCTCTTCTGCAGGAAGTGCAAGACCAGCAGTCGAGAATGATGCGCATAAACGCTGACATGATGAGCGCGAGGATGAAGCCAATGTGCATCTACTACATCCCATTCTTGATCATCTTCGCCGTGCTAAACGCAGTATACACAGTACAACCTGTCGCAATCCTTCCATTCAATCCCCAGGACGCCCTACCTTTCCTAGAACCTTTGTTGGGCGTAAGCATCCCAGGTAGTGGGTTCGGGCTCTACTTCTGGCCCTGGTATCTTCTGTCAAGCCTTGGTCTGGGGAACCTAATTCGCCGGGCGTTTGGTGTCGGAATGGAAATGGGTGTGTAACTCCAGTCAACTGGCTTCACTGATAGAGTACAATCAAGAGTCCAATCTGGAAGCTTCTTTTCTTGTTGTTACCAGGAATAGTGCAACTGTGGCAATACCGGCCACAATGATGGAGTACTGAAATGCCACGAATGGACCGATGCTCTCCCAGAGGAAGCCGATGATGAATCCGGCCGGGAGAGCACAGAGTCCTATGGCCATCTGAAACGCTCCCAACACACTCGATCGTCGCTCCTCTTCTACAAGGTCGGACACCAAAGCTGTTTGCACCGGATCAAGTGCCCCACTCATCAATCCGAAAAGAATGAACAACGGAATCACTGTTAGCCAGTCTGAAACAACAAATGACCAAAGCGATGTGAGAATCAGAAGTATGAAGGCTGAGATCAACACAGGCTTGCGACCGACTTTGTCAGATGCCAATCCGAACGGATAGGAACTCGAGGCGTGGACTATTGTAAAGAGGATGTATAACAGCGGCAGCTGGAGGTCAGAGTAGCCAAAGTCGCGAGAGAAGAGCATCAGGAATGAATAGCTGAAGGTCGCGAGTGCGAACAACATCGATGCGAAAAGGAACAACTTCAGGTTTCGATCCAGTCCGCGGAAGCTCACTCCCTTGTAGACGTCCCTCCCAGGTTTCTCCTTTATCAGTGCCGCAATGATGAGAACCGATCCTGCAGCGGGAATCACTGCGAGTAGAATGATGCCGGTGTAGCCAAGTGCTCCGAAGAGTAGGAATGCTATCACAGCTCCTATCACAGCCCCCAAGGTGTCCATCGCTTTTAGCAGACCAAAGGCCTTGCCGCGTTTCTCTTCTCCAGCAAAATCAGCAACAATTGCGTCTCTTGGAGGGCCCCTCATCTTCCCTGTCCTGTCCATCGATTTCCAGAAGACAATGTGGTAGAACCCCGCCGAGATAACAAAGCCAATCCTAGATATCATAGAGAGGAAGTATCCAAGGGTTATGAACAGCTTACGTTTTCCCAATCGGTCAGACGCATATCCAGCACCAAACTTTGAGAGAGAAGTTATGGTCAGAGCCAGTCCATCCACAATCCCGACTTCGAAGAGATTCAATCCAAGGCGAACGTTGAGGAATGTGGGCCAGATAGGTGCGATCATATCAGAACTTGCATCATTCAAGAGTGACGCCGTCCCGAATATTGGCGTCGGGTCCCTTTCTGTGTCCGCTACGTCATCTTGTTGCGGCAACTGAATCACCTGCATCACACAACATGCCGCCCACTTATCTCCATTGGCAGCGGTGTTTGACGAAATGGTCGCAAAAGAAATCCACAGAAAAGACTGCAGTGCTCCCTGGCAAAATGCTCAGCTCGCAACGAATTTATTGCCTTCGTGCAATCATGCTGCCATGAGTTCAAAGACTTCTGATGTGTACTTCGGCTCAGTACAACATGGGAGGCCGGCAAGGTATGCGTCTATGGGGCGCAAGCTTGACAAGATTCTCGAGAAGCTGGATCTCTCTACGATTGAGGAGAAGGATAAGGTAGCAGTCAAGATGCACCTAGGTTTTGATGAAGGGTATCAGACCGTTCCGGTCTACTTCGTACGAAAGATCGTCAAAGCAGTGAAAGAGGCAGGTGGGTATCCATTTGTCACTGACAACCCGACTGCAGTCTACAACGCAGTTGAGAGAGGATACACCTCCGAAACCTGCGGATGCCCAATCATTCCTGTTGCTGGCGTGAAAGATGGCTACACGAAGACGGTTGAGTTCAACTTTGGCAATGTGGATACTCTTGAACTGGGAGGCGTGTTGCACGACGCTGATGTCCTGATCGATCTCGCCCACGCAAAGGGCCACAACTCCTGCGGTTTCGGGGGAGTGATCAAGAACATCGCCCTAGGGGGCTACCACGGACCAAGCAGATGGCACAAGATCCATGGTGTTGAGGCAAGTATACCGTTCTGGGACCCTGACAAATGCACACCTGAGCATGCAAAGAAGCTGGTCGAGAGCTGCGCAGACAAAGCAATCCACTATAACGAAGAGAAGCATCAATTGACCGTTGATTTTGGCATGTGCGACCAATGCATGGAATGTGTTGAAGCTGACGCAGATGCTGGCTGTTTAGACATCAAACAAGAGAACTATTCAATGTTTCAAGAACTGATGGCTAGGGCTGCGAATGAGGTACTGAAGACGTTTAACGAGAAGAAGCGCTTCTTCCTTAGCTTTGCAATCGACATAACCGCCGTTTGCGACTGTTGGGGGATTGGTCAACCGCATGTAGTGAATGACATAGGAATATTGGGTAGCAGAGACATAGTGTCCATCGAAACAGCCACACTCGATCTCATTGCGAAAGAAGGGCTGATAGAAAGCATGATTCCGCCCTACTTCAGGCATGTCAACTTGGACCCTGAAGCAGACCTACATCCATTTGCCAGGATACACGGTCCAATGAAGAACCCCTACTTGGTGACGGAATTCTCTGAGAAGCTAGGCATGGGTTCTCGAAAGTATAAGCTCACCGAGGTCCTTACACCGGAAGAGATGCTCAAGAAGAAGCCTACCTCTGGAGTGTCAGAAGCGGCTCCATCGTTCTACTAGTATGACTCTGGCGAGCTTAAGTAACCCCCAGTTGACCATAGAATGGAGCACTCAGGGACAAGAATCTCTGCATACGACATAATAACCTTTAATATATCCTACTATCATAGAGTACATTGAGCGTCGCTCAAAGGAGCAGATAGAATAGGTGTGACTCAGTTGACTGAAAGCCTAACGCCCGAAGAGAGGCTAA
>JBHLRV010000204.1:0-4169 GCA_048882205.1 Candidatus Thorarchaeota archaeon
GGAGTATTATCTCGAAGAGTTCAAGAAGCTGAGCAATGTGAAACCGCGATTTGGAATCACGGTTGAGAGCCTACTTCTAGAAGCAGAACCTAAGCTGGATGTTCCTGGAGAGCCCTTTGTCTGGCAGAACAAGAGAGTAAGAGGAGTAACGACCTCCGACGGAACGATTCGCGCTGACAAGACTGTTCTGGCTACTGGTGCCTGGGCGAACGAGCTTCTCGATCCAATCGGGATGGACAGCCGAACCAAAGCGAAGAAGCGGCACATCTATGTAGTTCATGCAGAAGAGAAGAAAGGCCTGCATGAGATTCTCGACTCCAAGGGATTCAATGAATTCAACTCAGTCCCCTTTACAATACTGCCATCTGCTGGAGTCTACTTCAGACCTCAACTCCAAGAACGTGGCTTCTGGATAGGTTGCGGAGACAGACTGGGTCGTAGATACGACTACATTCAACCTGACGATTATTCCAACCCCGAGAGTTCATACTATGAGAACAGCGTCTACCCTGTCCTATCCAAGTACTTCCCGGCCTTTGAGGGCGCTCGCCCAGTGGGCAGCTGGGCCGGAGGCTATTCCTACAGTCCGGACGCTATTCCCTTTGTCTACATGGAAAACGGAGTGCTGGTGCTGACAGGTGCGAGCGGTTCAGGGATTATGAAAGCAGATGCTATGGCCAGGATTGCGGATGCACTATATAGGGGCCTTCCCGAGGCCGAGCTATTTGGCGAAAAGAAGATTCCTTCAAATACCCTTAGCCAAAAGGAACGGAAAGTGGAAATCGAGAGCGTTGTAATCTGATCGCTTGAAAGCCAGAAGGGCGGCCCTACTTCGTCGGAAAACCCTAAAAGGGACAGTATGGCAAGTTACTTGCCCCCCGGGTTTAAGACCCAACTGCATTCTGAGGTTCGCGCAAACCAGAACCATTCACACGTAACACACACATCGAAAATGAGGTGAAACAAGATGGAACAAGGTGAGCTCGATGACGACAGCGGAAAAACCAGAAGAAAGCAAACTAGTAATCACAGCCTTGGAGAGTGGAATAGAATACTCCGATCTAGAGAGCGCACCAGACGAACCTCTACTCATCCAAGTTGTGGGGATTTGGCCTGACATACTAGCAGAACTCTCTCGCAAGTTTGAAGTCGACCTGGAGGACTTGCAGGACCTTCAAGACCTCGACGAAAGGCCACGGCTCCAGGTTGAAGACAAGTTCATCATGATAGTCCTGCGTGTCCCTGTTGATCTGGAGAGTCCTGACAGAGAGTATTCCACCAATCCTATCGGCATATTCTCGAATGGGCGCGACATCATTATTGTTCAAAACGATGAGATACCCCTACGGAAGAAACGTCTGAAGGGCGTGCTCAAGCGAACAACCACAGTCAGTGGTGCGATCTACAATCTTTGGGAGATTGTGATCCACTCTTTTGAAACAACGCTTGACATTGTAGAGGCCACCATCAAAGAAACGGAAGAAAGGATTCTGAAAGAGATATACCCGTCTCAGCTTGACCGTTTCTTCCAGCTTTCGCGTGATGCGATATTCATGGAGGCTGCTCTGAAGAGCAACATGAAGGTTCTTCGACGAATGAAGAGACTTCAGAGTTTTGGTCGGATGCTACTCGATGAGGATAGGCTAGAAGAGCTCGAAGTTGACTTGCAGCAGCAGATGGAGCTCAGTGCCATCTACCGTGAGTTGATTGAGAACGCAATGAGTCAGTACGACAGCATTGTTGGTCACAACCTGAACACAGTGATGAAGACTTTGACCTCGATTTCCCTCTTAGTCAGTGTCCCAACGCTCATAGCTTCGATCTACGGTATGAATGTTGGTCTACCATTGGAGAACGACCCCGTTGCTTTCATTGTGATTCTTTTAGGGAGTCTGATAATCACGGCACCACTACTTGTCTTCCTGAGGGTCAAAGGCTTGGTCTAGAGGAGGTGCTTGATGGGCCCCTCTGGTTTCTGTATGGCAATATGTCTGAGGCAAAGGAATCATATAGCGTGCTGCAAGATTCTCTACAACTCACATGGATTGGAGTGATGGCATTGACCTTCAAGTATCTAGCCGAGTATCATGGTTGGGCGGGCAATGAAATAAGACTTGTAGTAGAGGAACTGCAACACAAAGAGTTTACGAAGAAGGTTATGGGTGAGAGCAGCGTCAAATCAATCTGCGAACACATTGTACTGGCCTTGACCACATGCTTTCTTCTCGCTGACAACTCTGACGATAAAGGCGCCTATGATGCTGTGAAAAGAGCGTCAAAGCCGGAACTTCTCAAGAAATGGAGGCAACTTGACCACAGATTGAGCTCCGTAGTGAGAGAGATCCCTCAAGGGACCATTGAGGTACCCCACATCTCTGAGGCCCCATTTGAGATTCAAGTACTAGACTTCTATCTTCAGTACCTAATACACACAACTCACCATAGGGGACAACTCGCAATGGCTCTACGCCTGCTGGGCAAAGATGTACCAGGTACAGATTATCTGATGTATTTCAGAGATAAGCCAGGACTATAGATTCTACTACTACCCTTTTTATCTGTCAAGTCCCATGAAGACGATTATGAAAGTCGGAGTTTTGACCAGCGGCGGTGACAGCTCCGGAATGAATGCCGCCGTCCGGGCCATCACGCGAGTTGGAATATGTCGAGGGCTGCAGGTCTTCGGAATATACGGGGGGTTCCAGGGGATTCTTGATGAGGTAATTAGCGAGCTGAACTCTCTTTCTGTGTCTAGGATACTTCACCGGGGCGGAACCTTCCTGACGACAGGCAGGTCTGAGGAATTCAGAACTGAAGAGGGCCAAAGGAGAGCCGCGAAAGTCCTCGAAGACAGAGGGTTTGATGCCCTGATTGCAGTAGGGGGAGATGGCACCATGCGTGGATTGGCCGCGTTGAGCACTTACTGGAAGGGAAGACTCATTGGACTGCCAGGGACAATTGACAACGATCTTTTTGGCACAGACTATACGATTGGCTTTGACACAGCTGTTAACAATGCTCTGGAGGCTCTGGACAAGATCAGGGATACTGCCGAGGCCTTCTCACGAGTATTCCTTGTGGAGGTAATGGGTCGCCACTCTGGGTTCATTGCAGTTCACGTGGGTATAGCAACAGGCGCGTCAGCCATAGTGATTCCTGAAACTCCGACCAAGATTGATGAGCTTGCACAGAGAGTAGTCAAAGCTAAGGAGAAAGCAAAGACTAGCGTGCTAGTAGTGGTCGCAGAGGGTGATGAACTTGGGAATGCCAACGTCATCGCTGAGGAACTATCCAAGCGCATCGGCGACAAGTGCCGGGTATCGGTCCTGGGCTATATCCAACGCGGTGGAAATCCGACCCATTTGGATAGGATTCTGGCCACTCGACTGGGAGCCTTTGCAGTAGAATGTCTATTGTCCGGGAAGGACGGTGGAATGGTCGGAGAGATACATGGGGAGCTAACGATGACTCCCTTTGAGGAAACTTGGTCCAAGAAGAAGCCTTTTGATGAATGGATGATGGGTCTTGTTGATGAGCTTTCAGGATAGTCGCCAAAGTATGTGCTTATCAAGAAGGCTTCGACACAGTGAGATATGAGACACACCATTCAGACCCGACTCGCTGACTTTGATGAGTCTTCCAAGAAAGGCCGCAGATCTGCTCACACTAAGACCAAGAAGACTCGACTTCCAACAGGGCAGCTCTGGAAGAAGACCATCCACAAGAAGAAAGACTGGGGCGTCTGCAACTTCGATGGGACTGTTCTCTTTGTACGTCTGGTCAACGGACAAATTCATGCTCATGGCAGAGAGGCGGTCTGTAAGTGGTGTGGAGGAACACTTGAGATACGTGAGGACAAGGTCTTCTGCGGCGGAACCTGCGGAAGATATCAGGGAGAGTTCTCAAGGGACCTGAGTGCATATCTCTGGTGGGAGGGAGCTAAGTCATACACACTACGAAAGAGAATCGCTGAGATTGAGAATCTTGATTTGCAGCAGAGAGACCTTGACTCCATTACCTATGCACCGCATTGGTCAGTGCTTGAGGAATACGAAGAGGATGAAGAATAGAGGGCCTCCCAAAACTCCATTCAGAAAGAGTAATTAGACGCGAACAGTCAGACACTGGATTTAGTGAATGACCATGACGGAAATTCCTACAGCAGACAC
>JBHLRV010000205.1:0-4168 GCA_048882205.1 Candidatus Thorarchaeota archaeon
TGGAGTGGGGATGACCTCCTGAATCCTCTGGATGAGAAGATCCGTGTTGGCACCAAAGATTGCAGAAACTGGAACTATTGGAGCATCTTCAGCCATGGTGCCCTTCACAAATGCCTTGATCTGTTTGTAATGTTTGACAGCCTCTTCCCTAGAAACAAGCTCTATCTTGTTTTGCACGATTATGATGTTCTTCACGCCAATGATCTCAAGGGCGCGGAGGTGTTCAGATGTCTGTGGCATTGGGCAGGGCTCATTGGCAGCGATCACAAGTATCGCTCCATCCATGAGACTGGCGCCACTGAGGCAAGTAGCCATCAGTGACTCGTGACCCGGACTATCTACGAATGATATCTCCCTAAGTACCTCCAGGTCGCCTCCACACTTCGGACAACTCTCGTTCTTGCCAGCCTTGACTAGATGTGAGGTTGTGTATGCCTCTGGCTCAGAGCACTTGGAACACTTCAGCAGGGTCGTCGCAGCATAACCGAGTCTGATTGATATTCCTCGTCGCACTTCATCTGAGTGGCGATCTGTCCACTCGCCTGTAAGATACTCGACAAGTGTGGTCTTCCCATGGTCTACGTGACCTAATGTGCCGATGCTTACCTCTGATTGTCCTTCATACACCTAGTCTTCACTTCCGAGGTACAATGGCTTCTAGCAGTGTAGAGATGCATTTGAATGAGGTTTAAGAAGTCTGTGGTTGACCCACGTCAGCTAATGCGAAAAAAGCCTGAAAACTCGAGGAGAACTTTGAAAGGACTACGCGGCCTTGAGGACCAGCTCTTCGAGTGGCGTACTGCCCCTCTCCTCCACTCGCATGTTCACCTGGGATATGTCTGGACTGAGCTCACTTCCACGAACGGTCTTTCTCTTTGCCATGCCCTTCTTTGCAGGTCTGAAGCCTGGAGGCCCACGAATCAACACTCTCTTCTTACCACTGCCGTGGACGTCCGGCCGTATTGGAAACCCTGACTTGTCACTGCCTCCGGTGATCTTCAGCTTGTATCCAGGTAGACCAAGCATGTCACCCTCCACAATCTCACCAACACGCTTACCAACCAATGCATTCGTCTTAGCATCATCTAACTCATACTGGATTGCCTTTCCCTCTTCGGGGTCTGAAATCACTAGCTTGAATGGCAACTATCGAATCGCCTGCCTGAAACTACTCTGACAGTCCAAATCTTGGACGCAGGCGGTAGGCAAAGTGCATCACTTTATGAGGGTTGTGGTCGAGCTGAAGGAATCACGTTGAGATGCCGTACTATAGGGCCATTAGCCGAGTACGCAACCATTATAACATATCCATAATCCTGACGCTGCTAAGCATCTGCCGCTCTGGATTTGAAAGGCCATGGACCCCATCACAATTCTCGTGCTTGTAGCAGTCATCTGGCTTGCGATCTATATAATCGCACAGGCCGTGGGTGTTGATAAGCTGAGTGAAAGGGGCGTGGAAGCGGGTACTCCCCTGTTCCTTATGATTAAGACAGAACGACTCAACTCCTTCCTTACACGAATGGGGAAGAAGTTCCCTAGAGCTTTCTGGAATGCTGGCATTGTCGTTGCTTTTGGTGGAATGATTCTGGGATTCTATGTGTTTGGCGAGAACTTCCTCAAGTTCTTCATCCAGCCCGCACAAGCTGGAGGAGTTGTCCCAATAATCCCTGGTGTCACAATCTCAGGTCTTCCAATGGTCTACATGATGATTGGTCTTGCTGTGACACTCATAACACACGAGTTCGCACACGGTCTTGCGTCTTCCCGTGACGAAGTCCCCATCAAGAGTTCTGGTCTTCTCTTCTTCTACGTCATCTTTGGTGCATTTGTCGAGCCCGACGAGGAGCATTTCGAGAACCAGGTGGGTCCTAAGACTAGAATGCGTCTGTTTGCTGCAGGCTCGTATGCCAATCTTGTCACTGGGCTTGTCGTCTTCCTGCTCATAGCTAACTTCAACCCAATTATGTCGATAGCCTTCAACCCTCCAAATGGGGCATACATCTATGAAACAGTACCAGGATCTCCTGGAGGCGAGGCACTCCAGATTGGCGATGTCATCGTGGGCCTCAATGACACTGAAATCAACACATGGGTTGATGTTGGGACTTTCATGGCTGGTGCCTTATCGGGATCGCCCTTGACAATACATACATTGAATGGCACATCTATACTAGTGGCATTAGCAGAGAATCCTTCCAACTCGACACTAGGCTATATTGGAATCTTCGGAGCTGACTACTGGGAGCCCAAGCCTGGCTGGGACCTGATACTCACACCGCTCTACGTGTTTCATATACAGCAGATTCTACTCTGGCTATGGATAGTTCTCATATCTGTTGGCCTACTCAATCTCTTACCGATACCACCCCTTGACGGAGACAGGATCCTCAAGAATGCTCTCAGTATGGTCACAGACGACGAGAAGAAGATCAAGTACGCTATGTGGCCTCTCAGGATAGCATCTATAGTGATTGTCCTCGGGAGTATTGTGCTTAGCCTATACCTAGGCAAGGGCATATTCGGATGATGAAACGACTCAGTTCTATCGTCTGTGTGCCCCCAGAGTGAGAACATGGTCACTGTATCGGACCTAATAAGGTATCATTAGGACAACTCAACGATGCATCATGATTTCCGCACAGATTGGCACAATGCATGAGATTCGTGAGAAGTCCCGAAAGGCACTCACAGACTATTTGACAATGTTCCTTCCTGGCTCTTGGACTGAGCCTCTCGCAAGACTCAAGCTTCTTCTCCAGTCTAATTCCGACATTGACTGGGAGGCACTCAAGGGTCATGCACTCCTGCTCTTTGATGAGAAACGCCTGTCCAACGATCGAGTAGAGTGCTTGGCACGTGTCGAGAGGCTAGGCGAGGCATTCAAGGAGATTCACAAGGTTATGTCGCCGGCAGAGTGGCACAGGACAGTCGATGACATAGTGTACGCAACAAACTTCAGAGTTTCCAAGGCTTCACTTCAAACGACCCGCCTTCAAATAGTGGATGAACAGAAGGAGAAAGGGACCAAGAAAGTCGTACGATAGCACGAGTCATGCCGGGCAAACCAACACAGGTCAACAGCTTCATCTTGAAGAAGAGGTGAACTGGCTGGATTACAAGCCTACATAGACAAGTAAGTTCGAAGTAATAGAAAGTCAAAGACTCGAAATCTGCAAAGCATCCCGAAATCAGAGTGCTCATCAAGAGCATGACGGACCAATGAGTGGTCTTTGAGATTCACACCAAATGAGAGCCTTTAACTACTGTTCAAATCAGAAACGTCACGGAGTAACAGTAGCATGCCTCTCGAGTGTTCCAAGTGTGGCAAACCGGCTGTCTATCTGCGAAGATACACCGCAGAGCGACTCTGTCAGGCATGCCTCATATCCTCCACGGTCCAGAGAGTGCGGCGAACCATAAACCGTGAGAAAATGCTCCGAGAGAATGACCGGATTGTTGTCGCTATCTCCGGTGGGAAGGACAGCGCAGTGCTTCTTGAAACTCTGTACCGAATAGAGAAGGACTTCCCAAGATCTGAGCTAATACCACTCACGATTGATGAGGGGATACAAGGCTACCGTGACAAGGCACTCGAGGCAGCACGAAAGCTGGCTTCCGACCTGAAACTCACGCTGGAAGTTAGGACATTCAAAGACTCGTTTGACAGACCATTGGACGAGATCGTCGAGATGCGACCTGAGAAATCGATTGGTGCATGCTCATACTGCGGTGTACTCAGGAGGCGAGCAATCAACACAGCAGCAAAGGAGCTACGGGCCGATGTGGTCGCAACAGGCCACAACTTGGACGACGAGGCCCAGACTGTGATGATGAACATGATGCGCGGCGACAGTCAACGGATTGCCAGAACGAACAAGTCACGTAATCGACCTGTCAAGGGGCTCATACCTCGTGTAAAACCCATCAAGGAGATCTCAGAGCGGGATATTGTAGCCTATACGCATCAGCTCTCGCTTCCCTATCATGATGTGCCCTGCCCCTACGCTGTTGAGGCCTTTCGGAACGACCTGCGGGCTTTTCTTAATGACATGGAGCACAAACGTCCTGGGACCATGCTTGCAATTCTCCGTTCAGCTGAAACAATAGCTGAAGCACTTGAGCAGAACGAATCTTCCTCAACGGTTCAGAGCTGTGAGAGTTGTGG
>JBHLRV010000206.1:0-4138 GCA_048882205.1 Candidatus Thorarchaeota archaeon
GCTCCTACGAACAGCCAAAGGCCGGGGCGACGTGACACCACGATTCTTAGATAAGGGGCGGTCCATCTCACGGCAAAGAAGAGGAGAGGCAACGAGAGTAGACTACCCACTGCATAGGGGACTATCGGCTCACCCAAGGGTGTTAATTCGGGGATGATGACGGCGAGAACTGATACAGCTGCTACTCCAGCCCAGAGAGCGAAAAGGAGAATGAGGGGATAGTGGTTACGTGAAGGATGCCGCTTGGAGAAAGTGTAAAGAAGAACTGCCATCATAGCTGATAGTGAACCAGCACCAATGTGAATGATGGAGAAAGCGAGTCGATTCAGAGCTTCAATCACAAGGTTGAGGTCCATTACTTCAATGGAGATTGTTATCGTGAAGGGCAGGTACGTGATTATTGCCAGTCCTGCCACAATGAGGTGCGCCGTCATGCCGTCAAGTCCCGATCTCTTGAGGAAGGGAACACCTAGCGAGAGCCCAAACAAGATGAATGCAGCTATCTGAAGATTCTCAGCATAGATCCAAGCTGATGTGGGCAGTATTAATTCAGCTGCTGTGATAATCGTTGAAACTCCTAGCAAGACAAGAGCGCTCGCAAGATATCCTAGATCAGTCGTGAAATGCTCATTCTGAAACTGGGGAGACAAATATGCAGCAACCAGGAATGCTGAGAACCCAATAGCCCCCATGATGACTCCAAAGACCACCAAGACGATGGGTGGCATCACCGGGAAGAGGAAGAACCACATTGAGCCGTACAGTCCCAGCTGAATAAACACGAGGACAATAGCTGCACCGATGCCATTGAATTGGAACGCGTTGCCAACTGGAGTCTTGGAGAACCAAGCTGCGGCCAATAGAAACAGACCAAAAGCGGCCAACTCGAATACGTCACCAACCAGATTTGGCACTTCCCTCACCACTGCTGGTTGAAGAAGATTAAGTCGATATCCTATCGCACTGCCCATATGAACAAATGTCGGAAACAAGAGTGCGGAGCATAGTGCAACCTGAGATTTGGACGACTGTCTAGCTAGTGCTAGGACACTCACCGCGACTGGAATAGCTGCCCAGTATGAGAGGAGTGAGTGGACACCGACTCTGGTTGTCTGCGAAAGCGAAACAAGTCCGACACCCCCGATAGCAAACACAGCAGCAACTACAGCAACTGCAACGATGCCTGCAACCTTTGCTATCAGACGTCCACCGTATTCCATCGTCCATCATCACTTGCACGACAGAAACTAGTCCTGATGTGAAAAGGATTCCTTGGTTGTCTTTGGCGGAGAGCGGCACGAATCTAAGTAAGTTCTGAAGACTTCGCATAGATTTCGGCTGAGTATGGTGTGCGAAACAGTCACTACAATGAGAAAGTGCATGGTCGCGTGTGAGGATAGAGCTCTTAATCGACAGATTCAGCAATAGTTGGAATTCAGTGGAGTTTCAATCAAATTGCTCGATGCTCAGACTAATAACTGGGTACTATAGTTAATGCCGCAGTGAAGACCATGCTTGCTGAATTTGAAAAACGACTTGTCGAAATAGTTGCGAAAGTGGTTCCTAGCGTTGTTAGCGTGTCGACAACAAGACTGGCAAGAGACCAGCTCTCACGACGTGTCCCTGTTCAGGGCCAAGGGTCTGGTGTCATTCTGACGGAGGAGGGCTTTGTAGTCACAAATGCGCACGTCGTGGCAGGAGCCAGGGATGTCGAAGTCACCTTGAACGATGGCCGAACTCTCAAGGCCGTTGTCGTAGGTGAATCAAAACTCAGAGACCTTGCTGTTCTCAAGATCGACGCAGCCGACCTAACACCCGTTGAATTAGGCGATTCTGGGGCACTCAAGGTTGGGCAGTTCGCCATAGCAATCGGCAACTCACTAGGTCTTGGCACGACTGTGACATTTGGGATGGTGAGCGCGGTAGACAGGACAATTCAGAGCAGGGACTCCTTCCTCGAGGGCCTGGTTCAGACCTCCGCGGAAATCAACCCTGGCAATAGTGGTGGCGCTCTCGTCGACACGGAAGGGAATCTGATAGGCGTACCCACTGCGATGATTCCATTCAGCCAAGGCATCGGCTTCGCAATAGCGGTCGATATGATCAAGGCTGTATTCAACGAACTTGTCGAAACTGGGACTGTTCAGACTCCGTGGATGGGAATAATGGGAGTAACTCTAGATAAACGGGTTGCCTCGCACTACAGACTTCCTGTTGAGAAAGGTGCCTTGATAGTCCAAGTACCAAGGGGACCCTCATCAAAAGCTGGATTGAGAGCAGGCGACGTCATCGTTGCCATCGACGAAGAGGATGTCGACACCATGGATGACCTTCGCCGCAAGATACTTGGAAAGCGCGTTGGCGAGAAGCTTAGAGTCAGGTTTGCACGTGGAAACGATGTATTCGAAGTATACATTCAACTAGCTTCCGCAGAATGAAGGCAAGCTTGGCTGTTGCAGAGCCCTCGCAACTAGAAAGCGACCACCACCAGTATGACTCCAACCACTGTTGCCAGTATGCCAACCCCTGCCAAGGCTGTGAGTTTCTCTTTGAGGAAGAAGACCGAGATTGGCACCGCAAAGAGGGGAGAAGTGGACCCTACTACTGCGCCCATTGCGGCACCGATGAGTTTAACCATCCAGACGTAGAGCAATGACCCTATTGCCATTCCGAAGAGGCCTGCAGAAGCCACGATTTTGGCAGCTCGCATTGTGGGCATTGGCATTCCAAACTGGCGTGCCACGACAAATACCGGTGCGAACTCTAATGAACCGAATATGACCCTCACGAAATTGGCGTCAATCGGGTGAACGTTGGTGACACCTATGTCCAACATTACTGTCGCGCTGGCGAAGAGGACCATTGTTATGAATGCTAGAGTGATACCCAACGGATCAAATCTCGAGGGGGACCCATCCTCGCTTCTCCCGTTCTGCTCGCGCGAAATGAGAATCAACCCAGCAACAGTAACCACGGTACCTACCAGTTTGGATGGCACTAGAGTATCGCCAAGAAAAACTATTGTTAAGAAATAGGTGAGAATTGGAAATGACATTGCAATTGGAAAGGCATAGGAAACACCAATCCTCTCTTGGCTTATGAGGTACAACGTGTCACCAATCACAGCTCCAAACGTGACAGAAAGCGCAAGAAAGAAAACGGCCTCCGGCAGCATTGTGAATGGCTCTGGTCTGAACGGCAGAATCACAATGAGGGACATGAATGCCAAGGCCACCCACATCTTGACAGAGCTAATAGCCAAGGGGCGTATCTCTCTACTCTGTGACCTGTAGACTACAACCGAAATAGCCCACATGGCCGATGCGACAAAGCCTACAGTTGTGCCAAGAATGTGCTCAGGGGTGACCTGCATGAACGGTCAGCCGGACCATCGCACCTAAGATACTATCGGTAGATACAACGTGGCTTAACTTGGCAGACTGGAAAGATAGTCACCTGCCTCCTTTGAACCCTTCAACACTACGACATTCGTGTCATCGGAGTTCTCGGCAAGGATTCTGTCAACTACAGGTCTGGTCCTTTTTGGGTAGCCATATATCCATCTTAAGAAGTCCAAGTCGATCTTCTCATAGCAGCCCTCGGCCAATTCAGGCCGTACTTCTCCCCGATGTTTGACACGTCTCTTTAGCACCCTCCAGAAAGAGACTCTTCTTGGTATATCCAGAAAGATGGCGGTGTCTGCTCTCTTAATTCTCATTTCCAGTGTCTTGGAGTAGTTGCCATCCATCACCCACTCATCCTGCAAGATGAGCTGCCCTACTATCTCTCTCCACTCTTCCTCCGGTGTTTCTTGCCAATTGGGCTTCCAATAGTGGGAGTCGAGATTCACCCAAGGGAGACCAAGACGCTCGGCAAGATTCTTGGCAAATGTTGACTTCCCTGAACCACTGGGACCGAGTACCAAGACGCGTTTCATCGCTCAACCACTCCAAGCACCGAATTGATAAGGATTAGGCTATGTAGATGAGTTCCAACTGTAGAGATTGAGTAAGGCTATTCCAGACCAACTATCTCTGGATCAAGAGCCTGGCCGCGCCCTCATGGTAGACCCTCATTCTTTGACCACGAAGAGAACCAACCAGAGTGACGTTTCCGCGTTGGGCAAACTTGACGGCGG
>JBHLRV010000207.1:0-4138 GCA_048882205.1 Candidatus Thorarchaeota archaeon
GCTGGCGGTCGCGATTGCTGTTCCAGTCGTGTTATGGTTGGCCGGAGTTCTCTTCCCAACAATCATGAATGCATACGTGCCATGGTTGATGATCACAGATTTGACGTCACTCCTCATCGCAATCGCGCTAGGCTTAGTCGCGGGAACGGCAGTCGTGGAGATAGCCAATCTGGTTCCAATATCATTTCTGCTGACCATTGGCGGTACATTCATGCGTCTTGGAAGACGTATCTGGAAAGGACCAAAGTAGAACTGCAACATCAATTCTAGTTCCACCACGAATTAGACTTCAAAAGCCAAACGACCATCCAGGCCAAAACACTCATCCTTGTTCCCATGAATGCGCATATCCGACGCTGCTCAATCTGATGTTACAATGCGAAATAAACGACGCTGTTTGTTTTGCGTTTTAAAACAACCCTTATATGGCACGATGAATAGCCAGCCGCCAGTCGACTATCAGTCCCGACGGCATCCGCAGGAATCAGTTTCTTGAGGATGCCCAATTCCGGAAACATGGAAGGAGGATATTGCGCTTTGAATCAAGGGCCGATTCTACTAACGCCTTTGCAGGCTGGCATCAACTATCATCTGACAATCATACTAGGACTACCAGCTATATTGCTGCTAGCCATAGGGACAGCACTCTATTACATCTCCCAGGAGAAGTACACCTTTGCACACGGAGTATGTGCAGGTCTGTCGTTACTACTAACGACCGTCAACATTCTTACGATTCTCCCGATGACTGCCCTTGTTCTTAGCCTCCCTGTGATTGATACTTTCCACTTCATCCACATAATCCTAGGAACAATTGGCTACATTTTCGGAGTCATTGCCTTCATAACTGGTATCTCTGGCGTTCGAGTCAAGTGGCCCGGGCTTACTGCTCTTGTCTGCTGGACTACGGTGTTCGTCATGGGCTATGTACAGTTCCTCATATGAGGTGACTTAAGATGGAGAACTCAACAGACACTATTCGAGATATCAAGAATCTCTCTGAGTTGGAATATGCTAGTTCTAGCATGACTGAGCGTCTGTCTGCCAGCGGCGACACAACGGGCATTCCATACTACCATTATCGATGGAAGAAGAAGTGGCTGGCTGATTATGTTGTGTGGCCAACTACTGATGGGGAAGTTGCAACGATTCTTAGGTATGCAACCAAGCGAAAGATCCCAGTGATACCAAGAGGAGGAGGTAGCTGCTACTACGGCTCAGCAAGTCCAACAAGAGGCGGCATAATCATCGACACCAAGAGGATGGATAAGATACTGGAGGTCAACAAGGAACAAGAGTGGATTAGGGTCCAAGCTGGAGCAGTCTGGGAGCTCCTCGACACGCAGTTGACAAAGTATGGTCTAACACTTCGTGTGATGCCGCAGAGCGCAACTGCCTCAACACTTGCTGGATGGCTCGCAATAGGGGGCAAGGTTGGCATTGGGACCCCGAAGTATGGTTCAATGTTGGACAATGTACTTGAGATGAGAGTCGTCCGGCCGGACGGCACTATTGACAACGTTGAAGGAGATGACATGAAGATCTTCTTTGGGACTTCTGGAATCGCCGGAGTTGTGACGGAAATAAAGATGAAAGTCCGGCCAATCCCTGAAGTCACTGATGGTGTGATGTTTGGGTTCGAGGAGATTGAAGACGCAGTTGATGCCGTGACGCGACTATCCCAGAGAGGGACCAGACCTATCTATCTACGAATTACAGACCTAGAGTATGAGTGGCGTGTGCAAGGAGGCCTGCCCCCTGGAGTCAGCGGCAAGTTCTTTGTAATGGTAACATATGATGGCGACAGTTCGGACGTGGCACATGGAGTTAGGTCTGCAAGCGGAATCCTTGAGGTAGCTGGCGGAGAGAACGTGGGCCAAGACTACTATGAACTAAATTGGCGGGATAGGTTCATCGCGGAGATGAAGATCAAACTCGAAGTCCCTACGCTCTCAATGCAGAACTTCTGGATTCCGGTGGAGAACATCGGACCTCTTGTCGAGAAGATGTACAAGATTGCCCGAAGTTATAGGATCAACTCATGTTTCTACCTTGTGATGGGTGAGGACACCTCGACTCGATTCTGTATATTCGCTCCCTCGGACCATCGACACTGGATGCATTTCATGTCAGGAAAGTCGATGTTGCACCGCATGGTCAAATGGGCTTATAGACATGGAGGAGAACTCTACACACTGGGCCTTCAGAACACTGTATACTTGAGGAAATTCCAGCCTGAGGACCATAAGTACTTCCAGGAGATCAGGAATCAATGGGACAAGAGAGGAATCATGAATCCCGACAAGCTTACTCACTCAAACATCACCTATCGTCGAATGAATCTGATGTTCACGATGAATGGAAACCTGAGAAGGCTGCAGGCCTTCTTTGGCAGAGCAAAGAGAATACTTGAAACACCGGTTTCAGCGATGGAGGGATAGCGGAGAATGCGGCGTTTGTTCACAAAGGAATTCGATTTCGACCCCGATCAGATAGTCCTCTGTAGCAACTGCTCGACCTGCAGGTGGACGTGTACTAGCTATGAGGAGTTCGGAAGTGAGGCTTATTTTGCAGGCGGCAGATTGAGACTGCTCCGTTCTTATGTCGAGAGGAATCTGAAGGTTGACGACGACTTCGTTAGAGCAGTGTATGCTTGTTCCACCTGTGAAACGTGTGTTGAGAGGTGCCCAATAAAAGTGCCATACGTTGAGATAATCGAAGACCTGCGGCATCGGCTGGTTGAGATTGGAAAGGGACCTTATGGTCGACTTCATCTGATGGGAGACCTTGTTCTGACTCGTCACAACCCATATGGTGAAGACCCGAGTGAACGTGCGGACTGGGTGAAGAGCGACACGAGGATTTCGGAAGACTCGGAATGGGGTTACTTTGTTGGATGCACAGCCTCCTTTAAGAGACCTGAAATTGCAGATTCAACTCTCAGAATGCTGAACTACTTCGGCATAGAGCCTCAAATCATGGGAACTGACGAGTTCTGTTGTTGTAGCCCGCTCATTAGGACCGGTCAGCTTGAACGAGACGTCTATGAGGAATCGGAAGACGGCAAGAAGAGTTTCGTGGGAACGCTCAAAGTTGACGAGAAGATCAACCACAACTTGGAGCAAATCCAAGCCAGAGGAATCAAACACGTCATCTTCTCGTGTTCGGGATGCTTTAGGACAGTGACTCTCGATTGGCCCAACTATCATAGAGCGAGAGGAGGCATTCTGCCCTTCACTACTCAGCATCTAACACAGTTCTTGGCACTGAAAGCTGAGAAAGGTGAACTCGATTGGAAGAAAGGATATCCTGAGCGAGTGGCCTACCACGACCCTTGCCATCTTGGCCGACATGTCGGCATCTTCGACGCACCTCGAGTGGTCCTGAACAGCATCCCCCAGCTGGAACTCGTTGAGATGGAACGTAATCGACATAACGCGAAGTGCTGCGGAGCAGGTGGAGGCTTCAAGGCAGGGTTTGGTGAAAACGCGATCAATGTTGCAGCCAGAAGGATCGAAGACGCATTGGAAGTTGGCGCCACAACCCTAGCGTCTTCTTGCGTATTCTGCAAGCTCAACTTCCTCGATGCAGTCAAGAAACGAGATGTAGACATCAAAGTGCTCAATGTGGAGGACCTATTCGTCGACCTGATGGGCCTTCGGTGACCTAGAGTTTGAGGACGTTCGTAGCAAGATTTACACCGCGTCTGGCTGAAGGTCTACGCAGGCGGAGGCATGCCCAGCTTACGAGTCTGAAAGAGTGACATTGCGAGAAAGAGTCCTGCAGCGACAGCGACAAATTCGATTCCCACTCCGAAACCTAGGAGTAGGTACCCCGTTGTCATGAACAGACCAGTTAGAAGGTGAGTGATGACTGTCGCGGCATTTGCTGGAACCAGCACGATTGTGTTATCATAGTGCACTAGCGCGTGTCTGGCAGCGAAAACGCCAATGGGCAGCGTTGCCAGTCCAGTCATAGCGTACCATGACTCTAACTGAAGGGCAACACCTGCGACTAGTGAAAAGAAGACAGCAAACATGAGCACAACAAATCCCTTCGCGGCTCTAGCCTTTCCGAGACGCACAACGATTGTTCTCTTTCCTGCAGCCTTATCAGCCCGAAGGTCCGGGAACTCGTT
>JBHLRV010000208.1:0-4129 GCA_048882205.1 Candidatus Thorarchaeota archaeon
GTGTGGTTGCCCACGACTTGTCTAGGAAACATAATGAACAACAGTACGACCGCACGTGATTTGGAGGATGCCTGTTTTGGGCCTGTTGACGAGGTTCATGGGACTTGAGAATGCAAATGATGAGGCTTGGGGCCTCGCAAAGACATTGACGCTGATTCAATGCACTACTAGCTTTGGCATGGGAATCGCGTTAACATTCTTCGTCATATTCATACAAGAGCTGTTAGGCAACGGATCATTTGTCGAGGGCCTAACAGCGTATTCCTTCCTAATCGTCATCCAGATGACTGTGCAGCTGCTTCTTGACTATCCCACAGGCGGCCTTGGAGACATAATCGGTCAGAGATACATCGTTTCCTTTGCTCTTCTGTCTTGGGGGGCAACATCGTTTACCACATCTCTGCTAGAAAGCGAATCCGCATTCATCCCTCTCATAGTCATTCACATTCTTGCTGGAGTTGGAAACTCATTCATCAGCGGCGCGGCAGAGGCTTGGTTTGACAACAACTATCGATTGGTAGCAACAGCTGATCCAAAACGTGAACAGTACGGAGTCTTTCTCGGCAAGCTCCTTGTTCTGAGGATCGCAATCATGACACTCGCTCTAGTCCCCGGGGGAATCCTCTCTTCTCTATACGGTCGACGATTTGTGATACAGATCCAAGCTTTCATCTTTGTTCTTGTGGCTGCTGCGGCGATCTTCCTGATGAAGGACCTACCCGGAGCTCAAGTCTTGGAGAGAGCGGAATCGAAACGTAAAGAGTATGTGTCAGTTCTAAGCTCAGGCATCAGATTCCTCCTGCGTAACAAGTTCGTAGGATTTCTGATTCTTGGTACCACACTCATAATGAGCGTCGGAATAGTCTGGGGAGAAATGCTAATCTATCCGGTGTATTTTAGCTACCTCGTATCGGATGTGAACGTTGCAGCCTTCCAGACTGCTCTGTTCATCCCTGACACGATAGGCAGGGAACGTGCAGCGTCGGCTTCAAAGCGCTTTGAACCCAAGGATTGGCTACCAAAATCGCGTCTCTTGCAAAGGACTGGTTTCGCATTCAGTCTTGCCTTCTTTGGATTGATGTATCTCTCTCCCCCGTCACTCGAAAGTCCATTGCTCGAGCTGAAGTTCCCTTTCACTGAAGTCGTCCTAATGGCAATTCCAGAGGCCCACATCATTCCAATTGTTGTGATGATTCTGGTGTTTGTAATATCATCAGTATTCTCAACTCTGGGTCAAGTGCTTACTCAGCGGATTCTCATAGATGCAATTCCAAGTGAAATCAGAAACAGTGTATACTCCCTGTCACCAACCCTGAGCACACTCTTTGCTATGCCAATGATTGTTTCGGTTGGATGGCTTGTGCCAAACGTAGGCTTTCCTTTGGCGATGGCTCTTTGTGCAGCAGTTTCACTTGTCGGGGTACTACTGATACGAAAAGGATTCATCTACAGGACTGTTGGTGTGACCGAGGTCCAGATTGAACACCACTAGGGAATCCATAGACCTGTTGAAGTTTGCACGCTGGAAGTGTCAGGAAGACTGGATACCCGGACTCACACAAGCCGTGCTCTAGGTACTCGAGAAGTAGGAGGTCAGCTAGCCGCCACCGCCCATGTAGAGGGCAGATAGCTCGGCGTCCCCTTTCTCAGTAGGGTTCTGGCCCATGTCAATTCGCTGCCGGTTGTCCCATATGCCACGAGCGAGTCGGTCGGCCGCTTCTGCTCTGTTCTGGACACTTTGAGCTGCTTGGCCATCGCCACTCTGCATGAACACTTGGGCTGCCACATTGTAGTTTCCGAAGGCCTCCCTGAGATGATCGTTTGCATCGGAGAAGTGAATCTTAGCCTTCGACTTCGATCCTTTGCTGAACTCCACTTCGGCCAAGAAGTCGCTCTTGGCTCCCTCGATGCGACTGTGGTCACCCTTGAACTTCATGACGACTGCCTCAAGTTGTCTAACTTGGGCATTCACGTTGTTCTTACTCCGAATCTCTTCTCCCCTGACACAGTCCAGCTCATTTGCCGCCGCTTCGAATGCCGCCAATGTCTGCTTTATTCGTCCTATCGTAGTATCATGGGCTTCCAAAGTGCTATCAATTGAGTCTTCATCGACCTCCAATTGTGCAATCTCATCCCGTGCTTGTCCGAAGTAGTTTACTCTCTCCATTTGCGATCTGAATGCCCACTGTTCGGCCTGTTTCGAGTATACCTGTGCCTCGGAAGCAAAAGCAGTTGCCAGGGCAAGTCGGCCGAGATCTGTGAGTTCGTCGGCCGAATTGGTGTCTCCAAGAACCTTGTAATAGGACGCTGCTTCCATGGCATGAAGATTCTCAAGAATCCTGGACAGGATGAACTTGACTCCCTGTTGCAGCTTCGAACTCAACTGGAACTGTATCACATACTTGACATTGTTGAGAATAGCAATTATCTTGTTTCTTAGACTTCCTACCTCTTCATCTTCAATCTCGAGGCTGAGAAGTATTCCAAGCGTGTCAAGACCTTCTCTGATAGCCTCCAACGACTCAACAGGCTCGTCGGTCATGTGAGCGCTTGCCTCGTCGAGTGCTTTGCTGAGGCTCTGAACCAGCGAAGTCTTTCTTATTGTCTTTGCAAAATCAATCTGCTCCGCGACACCCTCAAGATCGTCATCTTTCTTCTTCTTCTTCAGGAGGTCCTCAACAAACGAGAACGTCGCCAGGTCAGCCTTGACTGCTGCAGTGAGCTCTCTTGTCTTGGCAAGCTTCTCGGCTTTTCTCAAGTCCTTGAAGATATCCTTTAGGACTGTGATTGACTCGTTTCTGTTGTTGAACCTGATGAGTTCCGAGAGTGTTTGCACAGAGTTCTCTGCTCTGCAAAAGAGTGATTGAGCCTTCTTCTGATCCTTGTCCGCGCTAGACTGTTCAGCATTCTCCTGGAGCTGAAGCTCCTCTCTGAAGCACTTCTCGGCGCGTCCAAACGCATCTGAGGACACTTGGTAGAGCTTTGATGCGTCTTCCAGATTTCCAGCTCTCATCTGCGCATCTGCAATGTCATTGTAGGTCATTGCAAGATACACTTCACTTAGACCTGCCGTGTTCTGCTTCCAAGACTTGATCATGGATACCTTCTGCTTGTTGGCCTTTCTGTTCTTCATGAAATGAGGAAGTGCCTCGTTGTACAGGTCTGTGGCTCTTTCGAAGATGAACGAACTAAGGATGTCCCGCCAGATTAGTTCGTCGAAAGGATTGAATGCCTGCCTGAATGTACTCTCCTTTCCAATCAACTCGTTCAAGAACTCATCGAAGAACTCTGCCTCAGCCGTCTTGTTATTCCCAAGAATCTCGGCCAGGTCCTTGTCACCCTTCTTGCGTCCCTCGCTCATTAGAGCGTAGGCCTTATGACCCAATGCAACTCGCCTCAGTTTCTCCGTGCCATCCACCTTTGAGGGCACCGCCGAGAACGGCTTCTCGAGCATCGTATAGACCTCAGCAAGATGGGCAGAGGCACTCTTGAGCTTGTCAGGATGCTCACTCTCAAGGAATGGGCCGCTGGCGGCTGCAGCTTGGTGTAGCCAGGCCATCACCTTTGCCATCCACACATCTGCAAGTGTTTCTTGAGCCTTTGTGATGAGTTCCTTCAGAGCGTTCTCGAGTTGTTCCTTTGTATCCCCGTCCGCGTGAGTAATCCTCTCCCGCAAATAGGAAATGTCGAAGTCTTCACCTCGAATCTCATCACTGAATGCTGCGATCTCGTCATAGAGTTCACTGAAGGCATCGTGCATGGCAATGCGTTTCCTCTCTAGACCTGGAGTGTCGTCGATGTCATGCAGAGCAAACTCTCTTACTGAGTCCTGCGCTTGGATATTCAACTCATAGAGTCTGCTAGTGTAGACTTCCACGTCGTCAGTGCCTGTGTCGACGCGTTTCCTTGGCGTTCCAGTCGCCACAACGAACACTCCTTGGCAATCTTGCGTTTCAGAACACAGGTCCCAGAGGCGGTACTTAAGACTACCTTGGACAACTGGACTGCGTTCATGGAATTATGTAGACTAGCGCCAAAAAAGAATTGGCAAAGGGCCGCGGACGGGTCCTACAAGGGACGAAATCGTATTGTCCTTCCGTCTCTGTACTTCACAAGCTGGCCATCAAGG
>JBHLRV010000209.1:0-4112 GCA_048882205.1 Candidatus Thorarchaeota archaeon
CCGTGGTGGAAGAGACCGGGGCAGGAGGAGACATTAGAATGAAACCAAAAGTGTTAGAACATGATCGATTTGAGCTAAGGATTGAATTTCAGGGAGAAGACCATGGGTTCTGCAATCTCCTGCGACGGACGCTTCTTGAAGAACCCTCAGTAGAGTTTGCAGGATACCATCTGGAACACCCTCTTCTAGCCAGTCCGGTTGTCACTCTGAGGACCAAGAGGCGTAAGGCGAGTGTGGTTCTTCGTGAGGCGCTTGAGAAGATACTTGCTAGGTCTGAAGAGTTTCGAAAGGGATTCAATCAGACAATCTCAGACCATGGCATTGACTAGGTCCCGTGACGACAAAACCATCACTCTGGTGGCCTATTATGTGGAGTTTTGTCAAGAAGTATCAGAACACTGCAGACATAATGAGGGATAAAGGCCTGGCTAAAGTTGGCGATGGCCTCGTGAATCTGTGCTACTCCCTTGCGAAGTCCGAAGTTCTCGGAGAGGCCACTGGCGAGAAGGTGCGTGACAGTGTACTTGCACAAGCACTACGTGCCACACCGGTCTATCACAACATATCTCGAAGAACTGATTCTGGAGTCGCTGCTGATGCATATGAGGCGGTTGTAGCCTATCTATGGTTGAGCGGCAAGACTACAATCGAGTCGATCGTTTCTTCACTGGTGAAGCAGCTGGATATCAACTCGAAGACAAGTAGGAAGAAAGAGGGTCAAGCTGCAGCAAATGCATTTCAAAACCTACTGGAGGAGTTGATGAACCTTCTTCCTGTTTCTTCTGACTAGCCTTCACCAGCTAGAGCGGCTGTTCTTCAGTAAGCCTTAATTTGAGAGGGCATAGTCCAATCGAGAATCCAGGAGTGCCCCAAGAATGGAATTCTGTGACAAATGTGGTGCCATGATGATTCCGGCCTCAGAGAATGGATCTCGTCTTCTGAAATGCCGGAGTTGTGGTCATAGCAAACCAATCGGAGGCAACCTCACAGTTTCTCACAGACTTCAGAAGACTCCTCGCGACAAGATTGTAGTGGTCGAGGATGATTCAATTCCTATGCCAATCACTAAGGCCGTCTGTCCTAAGTGTGGCAACAACGATGCGTACTACTGGACAGTCCAGACTCGGCGCGGAGATGAGGGCGCCACTGAGTTCTATAGATGTACTGAGTGCAAGCACACTTGGCGAAACTACGGTGGCTAGTATGGCCAAGATGGAGATGCACACAGGCGAGACTAACACATTTAAGACGTGGACATGTTGCCACTAGAGGACTTAATATCCGACTTCATCCGAACTAGACTTGATGGTGCGAACAGCTTGACCGAGGAGAGGAAGTTTCCACGCAAAAAGCCTGCAAGCCTCACAACCGTTCGAAGTCTGTCTACTGAAACGGACGGCCCCGTGAGGATAATGGCCATTGTGGTAGAGTCAAGCCCTGGAGTTGCGTTGGTACAGGACATCTATGACGATGACGTCGACAAAGCAGGAAAGATAGTAGTTAGTGTGGAAGGAACACTTGACGTGGCTGAGAAGTACATCCTACTTGGCGATGTGACCGAGAAATCAGATGCAAAAGGCAAGGAACTCCGACTGGCTGTTTCCTTAGCCTACAATATTAACGACCTCGATGTCAAGCTTTACAAACGAGTAATGGAGATGGATAGCGCAGTAGTCCAAGCACTGAGTAGATGAAGGAGGAGAAGCTGAGATGTTTCATGCAACACTTGACAGCACTAGCACGTGGAAGCAAATCGTAGATGCCCTGGCAACGCTTCTCACGGAGGTTCACTTTGTAGTGTCTGAAACTGGAATATCGCTGCGACAGCTAGACTCGTCAAAGGCAGCGATGATTGACCTTATCTTGCCTGCAGGCGTGTTCCAAGAGTACAACTGTGATGGTGAACATGACATATGCCTCGGAGTTGACGAACTCAACAAGGTAAGTAAGCGAATGGCTGGCGACGATCGACTTGAATTCAATCTTGACGAGGAGGCAAGACGGTTCGAAATCAAGATGATTGGTCAGGCACAGCGTCAGTTCAAGCTTCAGCTTCTAACTCCGCCTGACGAGCGGACCAAGAAGCCCAATCTTGCCTTTGAAGCGAAGGCTGAGATGTTCGCCGACGCATTCAAACATGCCGTCAAGGATATAGGAGTAGTATCCAGCCACCTTCGTATAACTGCGAGTGGGAAGACGCTATCCTTCACAGGAGAGGGGGACACAGGTGAGGCAGAAGTGGCCCTGAAGGCATCTGGAGATGACTCTGCAGTGTTTCATATGGAGGCCAAGGACAAGCCGACTGCAATGTATGCACTGAACTATCTCTCTGAGATTGCAAAAGCAATGTCGACTGACAGTCTTACGATTCAATTCAGCAGCAACAAACCAATGCTGCTCGTGTTCCCAATAGCCGAGATAGGAAGCATCAGTTTCATATTGGCTCCGCGTGTAGAACGGAGATCGGTATGATTGAGAGTCATGTACACTCTCATGACATCAATTGCATCCATGTCAAAGACGTAGGGATTCGACGAGATAACCTGTTTCGCGGAGTAGGTAGGTGTGTCAAACCCTGTTCGAGAAACCGTGAGCAAGTTCTTACAGCTCACCTTTCACAACTACTATCGTTCAAATAGGGAGAAATTGGACGAACCCGACAGGATTCATACACGCGAGTTTGCCATGGAAGACTGGGAGTTCACTTGGAGGTGCACAGAACGTGTTACGAAGGACTCCTCGGGAAGAGAGGTCAAGACCGGCTGCAACAACTCCGGGACAACCTTCCAGAAAGTGACAGCCTGTCCGGTGTGTGGGTCCAATGACGTTCAAGTAACGAACTGGAAACGGCATCTTGGCTACCGTACACAGAACACTCTATTGGATGACTTGGTGGAGTTCGCCCCACACAGCGTCTACCACTCTGCTGCCTTCTATGAGATTCCCGTTGCTAGACACATGGGAGAGAAGGACTGGCAAGGGGCTGAGCTCGTATTCGATATTGATGCCGATCATCTCTCTACAGAGTGCACGAATGACCATGACGCATGGAGGTGCAAAAATCCAGATTGTCTGGAATCTGGTCGCGGAAATCCACCAGAAACTGGCTGTCCTCAGTGTGGCGGTTCGAGTTTCAGCACACGTAAGTGGCTGTGCGGAGAATGTCTCGAAGAGGCCAAGAAGAACACGCTGAGGGTGCACGATGACTTCCTCGTTCAAGACTTCGGCATTGATCCCGAGAACATTCAGCTAAACTACAGTGGACACAGAGGATACCATATCCGGGTTCGTGATCCTAGAGTCTTCAAGCTTGACTCAACCGGTCGAGTAGAAGTCGTTCATTATATCACTGGCATGGGGTTCAGAGTCGCACCAGCAAAGGACGACTCTCCTCAAGACCGACATAGAGTGATAACCGTTTCAAAAGAGACCCCTTTGCCCACGAGGAAGAAGAGTGAGCTAGATGTCCCAGGATGGGGAAACCGAGTGGCAGAAGCTATGATAGAGTTTGTCAGAGGCATCGATACATATCAGGGAGATGAGCGCTGGGTGAAACCCCTCAAGGCAAATAGGGAAGCAGCGATTCAGGGCCTTCTCAGGAACCCTCCGATTCTAAGTCAAAGTGTGAAGAACGTAGGGAATAAGTCGTGGCAGGAGATTGCTGTAAGGGCAGTAGAAGCCCATGGTGGGGAGATAGACGTGCCAGTAACCCACGACATTCATAGAGTGATTCGCCTCGCAGGCAGCCTGAATGGAAAGACTGGCTTCACAGCCACGCCCCTAACGCGTGACGAGATGACAGACTTTGACCCATTCACTGATTCGTTGGCAATGACAGAAGGATCACTTGAAGTCCGCTTTCTTGAAAGCCCTCTCCCTGTTCCCAAAATCAGAATCGGCAATGATACACTAGGCCCATTTCACAACGAAACAGTGGAACTACCCATGGCAGCAGCTATATTCATGTTGTGCAAAGGGGTTGCAACAATTGAGTAATCCGATGTATGATGAGATAAGTGATGCATGGGCTGCTGAGGTCAACAACGAGGGGCTACAGAATCTGGAGGATTTGAAACTCAGTGAGATGGTGAAGTACCTCTCCGAGGTGCGAT
>JBHLRV010000210.1:0-4108 GCA_048882205.1 Candidatus Thorarchaeota archaeon
GAGTAGTCTCATGAGGCCGAGTTTCTGGCCGTTTCGATTTACCCACATACTGAACACACCATTTGGCACAGCGTATGTAAAATGCCGAGTATTTCCGGCCTCACAGAGAACTGTCTGGAGATTGCTGTTTCTTAGAGTTCTGACCACGCGCTCAGAAGCATCGTGAAGGGCAAACGACATCGCGGCAAGCCTATCGTTTGTAAACCCTTCAAGAGAAACTCTAACGCCTCCGCTTAGAGAGAGAAAGACAGAGTCGATGTCAGGGATACTATCATGTATTTGTCGCAATAGTGCTCTTAGGGTCAAAGCTTGGGATCTGTCAAGTGAGATTATCGCCCTCGAAACAGAGTAGGCTGTATTCTGTCCCTCTGCTACAGAGAACCCACTCAATACCTTTTGTGTTTCATCCGTACTGTAGGAACGTAGAGGTGGCAGCCTGCCATCAACATGTTGGCGTAACAGGAATGATATACGAGACAAGCTGTCCTTCATCTCGATGAATAGCGCAGCTAGATTAACTCGAGGTGCCGTCGTAACTGTGAGGAAGTAGTCTGAATCATTAGGGAGGGATGCCAAGAAGACCTTTGACGTTTCAGACTCCATTAGGAGATACTTGAAATCGCCATGGATAAGTCTAGCAACGCCATAGATTGCACAGGTAGATGATGCAACAGCAAACACCTCTTCTTTGCTGAACCAGACTCCTGCGCTTGCGACAGGAAGACCATCCTTCTGGATTAGGACTACGTTCTCAACGCCTGTGATCATTTTGATGTTCTGTAGTGTTTCCATCAGCTCGTCAGTCAATAGTCCTGCTCCGAACCTGTTTGACGGTCCAAAGTAGAATCTCTGAACTTACTATATAACCTCCACACAGGCCATCAGTACCTGCCTCTGTTATTCGGTGTCTATCTGCCCGTACAGTGTCACATGTGTATCAATGCTGTGTCCGGTAGTTCTTGGAATATCTCTCTTGCCGCACGACCGACTTTGCTTCTGTTTCGGTCAAAAGTATATACTCTGATTACATCAAGGTATACTTTCATCATCTCAGCAATGTTCGAGTATTCTGAGAGATTATGAGGTATCTTCTTGCCTTCAATTCTCTCAAAGATTCGGATTTCCATTGGGTTCAGTTGATGTGGGTTGTATGGAACTGAAGGCAAGGTAGGAACATCTACGATTACCTCATCAGGCGGCACGCCTGCACTTGACGCTATTTCGTCTTGGATACTCTCTCGGACCTTGCGCTTCGTGAGAATTCTGGACACAAATCGGTCTTCCGTGTGCAAGACCTTCTCAAAGACTGACTTATAGAGAACACGAGAATCCAACATGTTCACCATTGTGACAGCCTCTCGTGCCTCTTCTGATTCCGAGGAATCAATTCTCCTGATTCGAGATATCAGTGACATGTCATCCAGAGCTAGGAACTCCTCTGGAGTGGAAAAACTTGTGAGTCCTAAGACGCTGTCGGCGGCATTCATTAGTTTAATCAGCATCACTTCGACACTTCGCACTGTCTTGTGATAATACACATTCAGAAACATCTCATATCTTGCTACTAAGAAGGCCTCAAGAGCGCCGCGGGCGGCCAAGTCGAACTCGAGTCTCAGTTCATCGGAAACTTCTAGGCTGTTGATTAGACGATGAATGTCCACGAGGCCGTAGTTGACACCACAGTAGAATGAGTCACGTATCAAGTAGTCCATCTTGTCGGCATCTACTTGTCCAGCAACAATTGAGCTAACAACTGTATCTGTCTTTTTCTTGCGTCGTCCACGGACTAGGTTGGCTATTCGGTTCTTGGATACTCCGCCGTCTTCCAAAAGATCGCCAATCTCGCTCTCACGAATGATCCATTCGGTAACGTCTTCGTGGTTCCATCCCCTATTCTCTATCAATGACTCCTCAAAGACATGGCTGAATGGACCGTGACCAATATCATGAAGGAGTCCGGCGATTCTCACTTCTTGGAGAGATTCCTCGCCAAGCTTCACTGAGCTCAGCAGGCGTCTACCTGTGAGTCCCGCCAAGTGCATTGCTCCTATGCAGTGTCCAAAACGCGTATGTTCTGCCGTCGGATACACGAAGTGTCCGCCAGATAGCTGTTTGATTCGTCTCATTCGTTGATAGGGAGAGGAATTCACTATATTGGCCTCTATCTCTGACAGGCCAATGAAACCGTGGATAGGGTCGTTAATCTCCATGATAAAGTTCATTGAAGTCCCTCCTTGAATCTACATCTGTGGATTAAACGATCGGATTTCTTTGATTAGACTATCTGCTTTCAGGTTTGAAACACAGAGTGGAAGATGAATGCTATCTGCAATTCGGACAGCAAGTGGGTCAAGCTCTTTCACTCCTTGGAGTATTACAACTGCGGGCTTGACGGCACTTGATGTCCCAATCTGGCTTGCCTTTATTGCCACCATTGGAGAACGTCCAGTCGAAACATTGGTGAGAATAGCAGCTCTCTGAGTGGTTCCTCCGTATAGGCGAAGTAGCTGCTGTGGGGTCAGACTGACTATTGCCTTTACGCTGTCGAGGGCAGTATAACCGTAGATATCACGGTCAAGCAGGTTATTGTGTGTGAGTATTCTGCAATCCAGGCTATCAACAAGAAGCCGCGCTGGTACTGGTAGTCCGAACTCTCGACTGTCAAGTATCGCATCTGATGCAATCTCTGGTGCCACTAGCTTCTCTAGGGCCATGGCCACACGACCACCATTGACCGCATCCATTTCTAACAGACCCTCCACAAACCGTCTTATGGTTTCAACCCGAGGTGACTTCCTTCTACCACTCTCATAATCGCTTATTACGGATGGGGACACTCCCAGATGATTTGCCAAGTGTTTCTGAGAGATCTGGAAACGCTCTCGCCAGCGTTTCATGATTGCACCGGGGTCATTCTCTGCAAGGCAGATCTCGCCAGCCATAGCCTCGGCCAGTTTCTGAAGCGTTTCACTTCGCTCCATACTTGGATTCCCGCGAGCGTCGCTGATAAGACTTGCGCAGAAGTGAAGCAGAGAGTCTGCCAATTGGCGACAGACTTGATGTGCTGGTCATTCTATCTTGATGCATATGCACCGAAGCACTCAAAGAGGGCTGCGCAGCCAGAGTGCTCGGTCAGAAACCATGTTCTACATATTTCTGGTCGGTACAGCAGGTTCAGGAAAGTCGCTTCTCACGTCTACCTTAGAGAAGTGGTTGATAGGGTCCGAGTTGAGCGTTACTATTGTCAACCTAGACCCAGGGGTCGACGATCCGCCGTACACTAGTGATGTTGACATTAGAGAGTACGTCGACTATGGTGAGGTAATGAGTAGATTTGGCCTTGGTCCTAATGGTGCACTAGTAGCTTCGTTGGACATGGCCGTGAGCCATGTGGATGATTTGCGGGAGGAGATATTCGAACTGGGTCGGGACTACATCCTAGTCGATTGTCCCGGACAGATGGAGCTCTTTGCTTATCGCAACTCGGGCCCCATGATGGTGACTAGTCTGAAGGATCAGGACCCGGCAGCTTCACTATACCTACTTGATTCGAATATCGCTCGTTCTCCGACGGGATACCTCTCATCGATGCTGCTTGGAATCTCAATAAGCATTCGTTTTGGTCTTCCACAGCTGAGTGTTCTGAGCAAGCCGGACATCTTGATGGATGAGCAGATAGAGGAGATTCTTACCTGGTCGACCGACACGTACGCCTTGGAGGAAGCATTGCACGGTGTTTCAGAAGGGCTTCTTCGAGAGTATTCTGAGGCGATACTACGGATGCTAAACGAGATAGGGGCAGGTGCTACGCTTTTACCGGTTTCCGCCAAGCTGGTGACTGGAATCGAAACTCTATATGGCGAATTACAGCGCACCTTCTTGGGTGGAGACAATCTGATTGTTTGAGTAGGGAGATGCGTTTGGCTCGATATTTCGCATATGTTTCAGGTGAGAATGCTGAGCTCGCAAGAGCAGAGCTTGATTCATTGATCCGTATTCGAGATAGTAAGGCGTCCCTGACATGGACAGGGCCTTTGGCGTTAATAGAGACTCATTGTGAACCGACATCCTTGCTACTAAGCAGAGCGGCCATGATAAGAGAGGCCGG
>JBHLRV010000211.1:0-4098 GCA_048882205.1 Candidatus Thorarchaeota archaeon
CGCATTGTCAGCCAATGCCTCAAAGTGAGGAAGAGCCGCCTCGCTGGCTGCATTGAAGCGTGTCAGATTGATCTCAGGCATCAAATTTGGAAGCTGTTGCAGTGCCGCCCTATAGGATATGAGCTGGAGAGACACCTGTGACTCAAGGCCCAGTCCCAGGAAGAGGAGCAAGGAGGCCTTGAACTTCCGTTCATCCTCAACACCTGTGAAGATGTCCAGAAAATCTGTCAGTCCCTCCCGAGTATAGTCAGCACTGAGGTCTCTGAAAGCTGACTCTCCGAATCTCCATATGATGGCCGTTTCGGGGTCAGCCCAGTAGGCTGAGCTCGCTCCAAGCAGACGGTCTCTGACGTACTGCCCGAGTTGCCCACTCAAGTCCTCAACAGGAGGACCTCCCGGTTTTATCAGAATACTGATGTAGTATCGATCAGACCAAGCGTCGTTGAGGGCAGTGTAGGTAATGGGAGTGTAGTTGCCTCGCCCGTCTGCCGGGTACCCGAAGTTATCACCAAACGAACCCACTCCAGGATCTATGATTGTTGCATTTCCAAAACTGTCATCATAACCAACGACGAGAATTGCGTGGCCTCCTCCAGAAAGACCCGCGGCTCTCAGGAAATTATAGTCCTCTGCAGGAAGCCAAGCCGGGTTCACACTGAGAAGTAGTGGATATCCCTCATCGATGGAGCTTCGCATCAGGTCAAAGGCATCGCCTTGACCGTCCAAGGTGTGAACATCTATACCTCGCCCTTCCCAGATGTCCACCAACTGGTCTGCACCGGGAGTGTTCTTGTCGAAGTACACTGTCATGTTCAAACCGTAGAGATTCACCGCAAACTGAGTAGGCTCCATCTGATTGTAGACTGGTCCCGGATACATCAACATGGTGTCATTGTAGTTCATGTAAGCAAAGGAGAATCCAACACTTGACGCAGCTAGCAACTCATGAAGGGCGAGATCTACTCCCGCTGATTGAAAAGAAACCGATGTAGCTGCCCAGGCACACAACCCATTGATCTCTTGCCAAACATACGGTACTCCAATGAGGTGGTTTTCAGTATCTGAAGGAACGAAGACATCGGATGAGTCCTCTAAGGCCATTACCATACCAGGGATGACAAGAACGGAGAACAACAGGACCAATCCAATCAAGATACCGAGCCGATTCATAGGTATGTCAAACCTCTCTCGGATATGACGGTCATAAGGGTGTCGTTATGGCGTACTATGGTTGCTGATTGATAGGATACATGCCAGTCAGACAAAGAGTAATCTTTATGCCCCGAATCAAATGATCAGGCACAATCCGGAGAGTCAAAGAGTGAATTACCACCTCGTTCTCACTAGAAAGTGTAATCTGAATTGCACGTATTGCCATGGTGGTGAAGAAGCAGGAAAAGAATCCGAGGTACAATACTCTCTGGATGAGCTTGATGCATTTCTGAGGAAGGACAAAGAAGTTCAGCTCATGTTCTATGGCGGTGAGCCAACTCTACGAATTCCTCTAATGACTCGCATTATGGATCGATTTCCGCGTTCCAGGTTCATGCTCCAGACCAATGGTCTACGTTTGAACAACATACCGCAGGAGTATGTCAATAGGTTCCACTCAATCCTTGTTTCGATTGATGGTCGCCCTCAGGTAACAGACTTCTATCGCTCAGAAGGCGTCTACAGTAGAGTTCTTGAGAATGCGCAATGGCTCGAGGATATTGGATACGAAGGAAACATTGTAGCGAGAATGGCTGTGTCAGAACAGAGTGATATCTATGCTGACGTGCGGCACCTCCTCGATATCGAGAAGCCTAGATTCAACCACGTACACTGGCAATTGAACGTTATCTGGGATGCAGCAGAGAACTGGCACGACTTCGATGCGTGGATAGAAACCTCATACAACCCAGGGATAACGAGGCTTGCAGAAGACTGGGTGGCCTCGCTGAGAGAAGGGCGTGTTGAAGGGATTGTTCCATTTGCCCCGGTGATGCACACACTGCTAACAAAAGAACCTGCACCTCTCCGGTGTGGGTCGGGTCTGGATACCTTCGCAATCCATGTTGATGGCTCAATTGGAGTCTGCCCGATATCTCCTGACTGGGAGTTCTCAATTGTGGGTGATATTCGAACGACAGACCCATTGCGTCTTCGGGAAGTAATGACTGTAGAAGATCCATGTCCGTCATGTGATATTGAATGGGTCTGTGGAGGAAGATGCCTTTTCGCGAATAGACAGCGTCTATGGGGTGACGAAGGCTTCCGGAAAGTCTGTGAAACAGTGAAACACTTGGTCACAACACTGCATCAGTATGTCCCACAAATTCAAGTACTTGTTGACGATGGCATCATCTCTCTGGAACAACTGTCATACCCGGTGAACAATGGATGCGAGATCATACCTTGAGAGAGATCTAGTAGGCCTCCTCTTCCTCCACCTCTTCCTCGACGAGGCTTTTCTCCATAGAAACGATTTCTTCCTTCAGACGCACAGTACGACCGGTTTCTTTGTAGCCAAGTCTTTCGTAGAAAGAAAGCTGTTCGTCGATAGCGCCGTAGACCTCCACCTCCACGCAGGTTGCTCCCCTCGACGAGAGCAGGTTCTCGGCATACTGCATTAGAACAGTGCCGATTCTTCTTCCACGATACTTCTGTAGCACAGCCAATCGGCTGATTACTCCTTTTTGTCCATGCATCCTGACGCGCATCGTTCCCACAATACTCTCACCGACAAGTGCCACATATTGGTCACCCATCTGAATGTGGCGTGCAATCTTCGAGAGACCCTCATCCAGGGCGGCCGGAGTCCTCGACAGCTGTTTCTTGACCGGTGCATAGGCTTCCTTGATGATTGCCTTTAGCACATCCACTTCAGCAAGTTCAGCTCGTCGAATCATGACTTCGGCATAGTCGTAGATCCTCGATTCCTCCTTGGGAACGCTTCTTCCCATGTTAATGAACAAGTCGACATAAATGATTCGAAGTTTGCGCATTCTGGCCTGCAACTCCAGAACAAGTACCTCGCGGCCACTTTAAGGCGCGCAGCGATGGTATGCTTCATTAGACTCGGCCGCCTCCCTACATGTGGCATGTCCCTAGAGAATATTGAAGTACGGCCCGTCCGCAAAGTTGACAGGGCTTGGATTCGTCAGATGTCTATTGAGTACTGGTCATCAGAGGTTGTTGTGACGAGGGGGAAGGTGTACCTTGTTGAGGAGCTTCAAGGGTTCATTGCCTTCGTGTCAGGCGATAGAGTTGGACTACTGACATACTTTGTACACGAAGATTCCCTCGAGATCATCACCCTCAACAGCCTTCTTGAAAAGCAGGGCGTTGGAACCGCACTTCTCACTGCAGTCGAAGAGAAGACGAGAGAAATCGGATTTGCCAGACTGTGGTTGATTACGACCAATGACAATCTAGAGGCTCTAGGGTTCTATCAGAAACGAGGATACTCCATAGCATCAGTATACAGCAATGCCATTGAGAAGTCTAGACAACTAAAGCCAGAAATTCCACTTGTAAGTGAAAGTGGAATCCCGATAAGAGACGAGATTGAGCTCGAAAAGGAACTCACTTAGTCCGGTGGCGCGTACCCGAACCCTCAGAGAGTTTTTTGTTGCCCGAAAACAAACAGCTTTAATATCATAGATACTTGATGGCAGATATCAGGAGAGGTGGCAATGACTGACGACGAAAACGAGGAAGTGGCTGATTCCTTTAAGCTAAGTAAGCGGGACAAGAAAGAACTGCAAGACGGCGCTTGTGTGAACTGTGCAGTCTTTCTGTTCATCTTCATGTTCGCGGTATTCGCGGCAATGATACTCTGATGGACTCAATCGATCGGCATCATTCAACCATGTTGTACAGAGATGCTGCCTGTAGAAGTGACTTGATATAGGCCATCCAACATCTGGAATACACTTTTCTCCTACCTGCCCCAAGTATCCGAGTGTGCAAATCCCCTGAATATGCGAGGTGTAGAGCCTCAGAAGCAATACGCGGAGTGCAACGGCTGTGAATGAAGACCCCAACGATACAACCGAGCAGAAGAGTGCTGGCGAGTTCGCATTCGATGCTGGTAGTATCATGATGAACTATGCG
>JBHLRV010000212.1:0-4076 GCA_048882205.1 Candidatus Thorarchaeota archaeon
CGCGCAGCTTCCCCATGGGAACACTTTGTTTCTCGGCGACGGCGATGTACATTGCCAGCAACACTGCAGCGGGAGAGTTGATCGTCATTGACGTACTGACCTTGTCCAGGGGTATCCCTTCAAAGAGTATCTCCATGTCAGCGAGTGAGTCGATGGCGACACCCACTTTCCCAACCTCACCTCTTGCCAGTTTGTGATCTGAGTCGTATCCAATCTGGGTGGGCAGGTCAAATGCTATGGATAGCCCTGTTTGGCCTTGTTCAAGAAGGAAGCGAAACCGTTTGTTGGTTTCTCTCGCAGTTGCAAATCCGCTGTACTGGCGCATGGTCCAGAAACGGCTTCGATACAGAGTAGGTTGGACTCCGCGAGTGAAAGGGTACTCTCCAGGGAAACTGAGATCCTTTAGATACTCAACAGACTCTGTATCCATAGGAGTATAGAGCCTCTTCACAGGAATCCCCGACACGGTTTCAAACTCCTCGCGTCTCTCAGGGAACTTACCAATGACTTTCTTGACAACAGAATCCTTCCACTTCTTCAGTGCAAGGAGAAGTGTTTCCTTCTCACCCATGATAGAACACCTACTCTCTGACCTTTGCCAGGAACTCAGCTATGAGTCGCTCAGCCACAGTGTATGGGTCTTCATTCCTCTCGGCAATCTTCGTTATTGCCTCGGCATATTCTGGCGCATCACGAAGCTGCTCAAGCAGTTTTCGAGTCAGCTTGTATCTCATTAGCGACTCCAGATCTTCACGACTTCTGGCAATATGCTTTTGATTCAAAGAACCGCTCTTTGTGAGGAACTTCATATGGTCTCCAATCTTCTCCACTAACTCCGGTATACCCTCACCGGTTCGAGCGTTCGCAAGTACGATGGGAGGTTTCCATTCCCGTTCCCGAGAGTCCAACTCTAGCATTGCAGAGATCTCTCTGACCTTCTTGTCTGCGCCTTGTAGGTCACTCTTATTCACAACAAAGATGTCCGCTATCTCCATTATTCCTGCCTTGATTGTTTGAATGTCGTCTCCGCTACCTGGTACGTCCGTCACTATGACGGTCTGTGCTATCTCGATGATCTCGACTTCAGCCTGTCCGGCGCCCACAGTTTCGACGATTATTATGTCCTTGCCAAAGGCATCTATTGCGCGGACAGTGTCTGAAGTGCTTCTAGCTAGACCACCCAGATGACCACGCGTGCCCATACTTCGTACATACACCTCGTCATCAAGGGCATGTTCCTGCATGCGGATTCTGTCTCCAAGGAGAGCACCTCCCGAGAAAGGACTCGATGGGTCAACGCACACTATTCCAATCGTCTGTCCTTTCTCTCTGAGCTCAGAAATCATCTTTGTGATAATCGTGCTCTTGCCGGACCCTGGCGGACCGGTTATTCCTACGATGTGGGCCTTTCCAGTGTGTCGGTATAGCTTTGCTAATGCCTTGACCGCCACGGGGTCCTCATCTTCGATTAGTGTGATTAATCGTGCAAGAGCGCGTCTCTTACCACCAAGTACACCCTCGACCAGTTCAGATTCCGACAACAAGCCCGTCCTCACAGCATCCAGACTATGCCTTGACATTGGCCTTGATGTATTCTACAATCTCATCAAGAGGGGTTCCGGGTCCAAAGATCTCTGCAATCCCGGCCTTCTTCAGCTCAGATATGTCATCCTCCGGGATGATGCCTCCGCCAACGACAAGTAAGTCATCAGCACCCTCCTTCTTGAGAAGCTCCATGACCTTTGGAAACAGGGCCATATGAGCACCGCTTAGGATGCTGAGCCCGATACAGTCCACAGCTTCATCAATGGCTGCCCTAACTATCATCTCAGGAGTCTGGCGAAGCCCAGTGTATATGACTTCCATCCCCGCATCGCGAAGCGCCCGAGCGACGACCTTCACACCACGGTCATGTCCATCAAGTCCTGGCTTTGCTACTAGGACACGGATCTTAGTCGCTGAACTCAAGAAACCACCTCTATCTTGGTTGGACATCGTGAAAACTAGCGTCATGATATAAAGGCTTTCGATTTCTGAGGAACCTGGCACATGAAATCAGAATCAGCGGTCTACTTGAGAGCGTCTGAGGAATCAGGATAGATCAAAACGAACACTGCTTGGTTCAAAGTGAGCACGTTGCTGTCTACCCACGCGAAGACCATGTCAACGTTGTCCTTTGATGACAATCTAGCCAATGCCTCGAGGGTGGCATCTCGACATTCTGGGGTTTCCAGTAGGTCTTCAATTGTCTTGACCAATATCATCTGTCGGACGTCTGGAGCGGTTTCGGTTAGCCAGTAGAGCACGTTATCCTTGACCTCAATTTCCACTCCGGAGCTTGTGGCCGCGTCAGTCAAAGTGTTTGAGATCTTCGCCACTACATCCTTGTCCCTGATGTCCTTCAATTCATTTTCAACTATAGTCACGACTATATCTGTTATATCTGGGTCCCGTCGAATGATATCGAGAAGATCTGCGCGAGCCCTCATTGGGCCGTCTTCTTCATCCCTAGTCAAGGCTATCGTGACTCCTCTCAAGTCTTGGATTTGGAAACAGAATCTAGAATATAGATGTTGTTCGTCTAGTTATCACACAAAGCTCATGAGTTCCTCAAGAGAATCAACCACTAGGTCTGGAGAAATCCCACCATGTTTGGTTATCAGTTCTTCCAAGTTTCGCTCTCTCAGGTTCACCCAGACCGTCGTCAACCCTACTGAAGAGGCACCAACGATATCGGCAAGGAACTCATCTCCTATCATCAAGGTATCTTGGACAGACGAACCCAGCCTCTCAATCGAACATTCGAACGGTTGCTTCATCGGCTTGAAGGCTTCCACGTCGCTGCCGTCAACTGTCGAGACGAAGTATTTCGCCACTCCAAGATCCTCAAGAATGATGTCGGCGTGACCCTCAAACGAATTGGTCACAACACCCATCCTCATTCCACTGGCCTGTAGTGTTGATACGAGTTCTTCTGCCCCAGGCATCAAATCTGACATATCGATGTGCAGCTGCTTAAAATGCTGAGTCCCCCTCTCTATCAGGTCTTCGCTGACAGGTAGCTCGAGAACTTCAACAGTTGTCCTCATCGCATCCTTAACAACGTTGTAGGGTGTTTTGTACGGTGCACCTTGCACTATCTGCTTTAGTTCTGCACGGTAATTGCGTACCAGTTCCATGATGTAGTCGCTCAGCATCTCAGAAGGATTTGGCAAGAACTGCGAGAGAAGCCACTCGCTTGCCCTTATGGGGTAAGCATTTGTGTCTGTGAGCGTTGAATCCAGGTCAAATATGATGGCTTCAAACCTGTCGAAACTAAATCCCTTCACAACAACTCAGACTCCGGATGTCTAGGCACCCTTTCCAAGGTATATGCCCTTCGGGTCAAGTCTGTGCATGATTTCAATCTGTTCCTTTGTTGGTTCGCTAGTGGTAGGAATATCGTCCGGGACAATCAAGTCGAACATTATGTTGTCAACGACATCCTGAACCTCATAGCCCGGATGTACTGACATCAGGCGAATCCTCAAGGTATCGGGGTCGAAATCCATCTGGCACATGTCTGTTATCACAACATCTGGGCCATCGCCAACCAGCGACCACTTCTCACGAGACCCAGGACCTTCAAGATGGCCAGGTGACGTCATGTAGTCGAGCTTCTTGACGAACTTACGTTTGTCGTGTGTCATCATAATGATGAGGCGCTTCGCTGACGATGCGATGTCGTTTCCGCCGCCGCTGCCTGGCAGCTTCACTTTGGGCTTGTCGTACGGACCTATGTAGCTCGTGTTGAGGTTGCCAAACTCGTCTATCTGGGCTGCGCCAAGGAAACCAACATCAATCTTTCCTGCTTGCAGGATGAACCCAAGGGTTTCGATTAGACCAATCGCAGCAGAGCAGCCAAAGTAGTATCTGGAATCAGCTACAGATAGTGGGACATGCCTTGGACGTGCATCGATGAAGCCGGCTTCTGAGATCAGATTAGCCCTTGGAGCGTGTGTTTCCTTGGCCAGGAGCGCAGCTAGTAGGGGCATTCCAGTTTCACCAACCAGCGACCACTTCTCACGAGACCCAGG
>JBHLRV010000213.1:0-4064 GCA_048882205.1 Candidatus Thorarchaeota archaeon
TTGGCTGTCTTCTATGGTCTCTTTTTGCTGACGAAGCAGAGTGGGGACTTCTTTCCCAAGCTGGCCTTTGCTCTGGGAATCACAACGGGGGTTTCCGATCTAGTTGAGAATGCGATTCAAGTCGCCATGTTCACAGGAATACCAGCTGGATGGACGCCCGACGGGCTCTATTTTGCATCTCTCTGGACGTTTACGTCTGTGAAGGATATGACGAGCTATATGGCAGGCATGATATTCGTTGTACTGCTAATACTCAGCGTTGGGACTCCACCAGAACTCAGGTTGAACAAATCCGTCCTGGCAATTCTGGTAGGGTTCTATGTCCTATTGGGCTCTGTAGCGATAATCGAGAATACCTTCCTGCTATACAGAAACCTCAGTTTCATGTTTGACCTGCTCTTGGGAGGTCTTCTCTTCTACCGGATGTCTACAGCTCTAAGAGAATGAATCAATGTATGAGAGTCTTGGGGGACACGACCAACTAGTCATTTCCAAGCACGTACCCACATGCTTCCCATATTTCCCTCATGAACGGGTTCCTCTGCAAGTATTCGTCAGCCACAGCCTTGGGAGTCTTGCTCATGACACAGGAGAAGTTCACGCACTTGACACAATAGTTGTCAGCTAGGAATCTGCCAATGTAGACAGAAACACCGAGCATTAGGATGGTCATTGCAGCAATCGCAGCGACAAGGATCGTGTCGGCCCCGACCGTGAACAGGGCCCAAGCAGCATATGCTCCTGCAACGACTGGGAAGAGGTCTATGAAACCCCCAACCAGTAGCATTGCCATCCTATCAGTTCGGTTCAGAGGTGCAGGATCATATCTCCATAGTCTGGGCATTCCCTTCAAGGTGATGCAGTGTAGAGTACTTCCCTCCTTGGCATAGAAAGGACAGTGTCTACACAGGTACCAGGACTCAACCAGCGTGAAGTTCAACAGTGTGACTACAGCGTAGGCAAGAAACATCCACCACACGTTAGTCACAAGAGATGCAATTCCCACTGTCAGGAGAGCGAGTGCACGATACGGCAGATGTCTCTTGCGAAAACACATCACAAGCTCTTCATCGTATCTACAGTTCAGCAGGTCTTCAAGAGAACAGTCACCACAGACAGACTCATCAACACACGTGCACGGGATCTCTGAGGCCTGGTCGCTCATACTGAAACCCTCTGAGCTCTCTTGAGGACAAACAGTGATTTGAGACTTCTCTTTCACTGTAGTGTCCAAGTCCATTTGCACTCATCTATAAGTCAGAGCACATACCATCTGAGGCATCCAAGTCATGTTTGACTGTACAACTCGGAGTGAGAAGAATGAGTAGTAGAGAGAGACGACCAGCAACGCTATGTGTCCAAGGCACAAAGGTTCAGAAATCAGGACCCGCAGCTGTTCCCATTGTCCAGACTTCAACATTTGTCTTTGAGAACCAGGACGAGATGCTTGACTCCGTGATGGGCAAGTCTGGAGGTCATGTGTACACAAGGTGGAGCAATCCCACGACAAAGCACGTGGAAGAGAAGATCAGTTCTCTTGAGAGAACGGAAGACACGCTCCTCCTGTCTTCTGGAATGGCCGCAATCACCACAGCTGTGATGGGCCTTGTGAAGGGCGGCGAGCGAATCCTGTCGAGTGAGTCCATCTACGGGGGCACTGTGCATCTCTTTGAGGATGTGCTCCCTCAGAATGGAATTGAGGTTGACATGGTCGACCATGACGAGTTTGCCGACCGCGTTTCGGACTCTGGCGGCAAGTACAAGCTGTGTTTCTTTGAAACGCCTACTAATCCTACTCTGAGAATTGTGGATATTACCGAAGTCGCCGATGCTGCTCGTTCTGTGGGCACGACAAGCATGATTGATAGTACCTTTGCCACTCCAATCAATCAGCAGCCACACGAGATGGGTATTGATGTGGTGATGCACAGCGCTACAAAGTACCTTGGTGGTCATACTGACATCATCGCAGGGACAGTATCGAGTTCTAAGGAGGTAATAGACAAGATAAGAGGTGCAGCACGACTCTTGGGAGGAACCATTGACCCATTTGCCGCGTTTCTTCTAGACCGGGGAATCAAGACGCTGGCCGTGAGAATGGCACAACACAACTCTAGCGCAATGTATCTTGCTGAAACCCTATCGAAGGATCCGAGAGTAAGGAGAGTCCACTATCCGGGACTTCCCAGTCATCCGAATCATGACACCGCAAGCGAGCAGATGAAAGGCTTTGGCGGCATGTTATCTCTTGAGGTCGACTGTGACCTAGCCGCTACTCGTACGTTCGTAGACTCACTAGAGATCTTCTTGAATGCTGTCTCTCTTGGAGGCGTCGAGAGTCTTGCCAGTATACCTGTGCTTACCACGCATTATGGGCTCGACAGCGATGTCCTGTCTGAGATGGGTATCTCAGAGTCCACAGTCCGACTCTCTGTCGGCATCGAGGACCCTGATGACCTTCTTGCAGATCTTCAACATGGGCTCGGTATTGCGTGTGGAGTCGAGTAGCCTGGCCTAGGAGCTTCTCTCCTGGCCATGAACCCGATCATATACTGGGATGATACGTGGCCGAATGTTAAGTCCAGTCCAAGCGTGGAAGCTTCGAACTTACCAATGAAACAGTCGGAGTCACAGTAGGTCTCTGGATCGCCAATGTAATACAAACAGAACGCAGCGGGAGGTTGTTTCGCAGACTTCTGTGAAAGGATGATTTCACTACAACCCATTATATACCAATTACCCACTGGTGTTTTGAATCAACATGACCGTCAGAACTCACTTGCCCAGTATTCTGCTTGAACCAGCAAATACGCCCTGTGGAAACCCAGGCTGCATCACTTTGTACACAGGCAATGACTGCTTTCTCTGTGATGCTGCGTGGGAGATCCTCAAAGAGGTGGTGTCTGATTTTGGGCTCGCAGATAGCACGATCAAGCTAGTCGATGCCAGCTCTCTTGGCGGTGATGTTCGTGACTACTCAGGAACCATTGGTCTCCCGACCATCAGCATCTGCAGGAATGTCATTGCAGGATTGCCAGACATAGATGCTGTGCGAGGCGCAATTATGCACGCCGTTCTCAGAGGATGCTTCAACCAGTAGGAATCGTCGTTATCCATTCTCACTCTTATTTCATGTGACAGAGAAGAAGCATCCGCACTAGTCCGTAGAGATTTGCAGACACGGTACAGATGTATGTCCTATGCTCGTACTCGCACGCTTGCGAGTGTCTTCCAAATGTCAAGCTCTTTCTCAAGCTTGCGGAATCTCTCGATATCAGCGTGATAGAGTGGCTTACGCATGTCTTGGAAGTTGGCAACCTTGCGACACAGATTATGTTTCATAAGTTTACTTAGGGCAAGAGTGACAGTCCGTGGGGCGAGACCCACTTTGTCAGCTATCTCCTGTGGGTACATCGGGCCTTCATTGGCCAGTTTATCAAGAACTACAATTGAACTCTTGGTGAGTCCGAATGGTAATCTCACGTCTTATCCTCCAAGTGTCATGATGCAAGTTTCGGCCACTTCAGGGTGGTCCGATTGCCAACTTTGCACCATCAAGGGTAATATTGGCAATCCTGATTTTATAAGAGTTGCCAACCGCGTAAGGCTTCCTACTCAGAAACCTATCGTTAAATGAAGTTTCGGCTTGATAGTCCGGAAGTGATCAATTGACAAGTGATCTTTCCATCGACCGCAAGGACCTCGACATCATCAGTGCTCTTGATGCGATTGGAGCCAAAGCCTCAGCGAAGCAGCTTGGAGAGACCCTCGGCATTCCTTCGAGAACAGTCAGGTATCGAATCTCTAGAATGAGGAGGACTGGCATTCTCTATCCTCCCTATGCCATTACACATGAACGGAAGTTGGGTCTCGGCAACAACTTCGTAGCAATGGAAACGAGTAGGAAAGGCACGCGCCATCTTCGAGATGTGATTGAAGCACTTTCACCGTTCTTCTGGTACAGTGAGTCTTATGGCAAGTACAATGGCTACATCGCCCAGACTGCCTATCCGCTCTCATCTCCAAGCACAACGAGCACACTACTGAAGGTAATGCAGGAAGAG
>JBHLRV010000214.1:0-4020 GCA_048882205.1 Candidatus Thorarchaeota archaeon
GATAATGAAGCCAAATACGATGCAGGAGAAAATCTCACTGACCTGGAGTACGAGTGATATTCCAACTAAGAATATCACCAGCCCGAGTTCAAGTTCTAGGAGTTTCCCTCTATCTCGTTCCCTATTAACAAGCTGCAGAAAGACGCCGCCGAAGAGCAGACCCAAGAGCCCAGCAATGCCAATCATGGCGACAGGGAATAGAATTACCTCAAAGAGCGTAGTAGTGTCTGGAACAAAGACCCAGAGTGCATAGGCCAAGGCAGAATTCGTCAGAATGACTGCGATAATGTCATCAGCAGCCAGCACAAACATCAGTGAGGATGATAGCTCGCCACTTGACTCATGTTCCCACACGACGTCGGCCGTGGCTGCAGGTGCAGTGGCACTGGCAAGTGCTCCAAGAAGCAGGGAAGTATGCCACTGTCGCAAAATGATGAATGTCACTATAGACACAACAAGGAAAGCTGCAGTGGCTTCAAAGAACACAATGACCACAAGTTTCTTGATGCGTCCCTCGAGCTCTTCACTTCTCAACTCGTGTCCTATGTTATATCCAATTAGGCCAAGAGCAAGAGAAACTATGAGTCGAAGACTATGTACAATCTCCTCGTTTGCGATACCAACAAGCCCGAGTACGATTCCAACAAGCATGAAGCCAAGTGTCTGAGGAATGCCAATCTTTCTTAGTGCGGCAGCACCTGCAAATGATAGTACTATAGATGCTCCGATTAGGAACAGAACGTCAGATGCAAAGGCTTCCTGCAAGGCTTGGTTTCACTCCATTTCTGTGACCGGGTGTTTCTCCGCGCGAACAAACATGGTCGCATTTTAAGCTGTTGATATGATAGCCAGTCTACTTGATTCTGAACTGAGAACTCTGGTTCTTTCAATATCAATGTAAGGATTTGTAATAGTTGCAGTGCGCACGCAAAGAGCACTCCTCACATCTCGGGTTTATTGCCTTGCAGACTTCTCTACCGTGTTTGACCAGGTTGTGATTAATGGAGAATAGACATGGCTTGGGCACCAGTTCCTGGAGCAGTTTTTGGGCCTTCACACGGCTGACCTTTTCTGGAATGAGTCCCAGCCTTCTAGTGACCCTCCACACATGTGTGTCAACAGGCAATGTTGGTTTCCCGAACGAGAACAAAAGAACGATAGCAGCTGTCTTCGGTCCGATTCCATGTAGGGACGTCAACCACTCCATGGCAGCATTGGTTTCCATGTTTCTTAGCAATTCCAGGTCGAGTCTGCCTACTCGTTTGCGAATCTCTGAGAGCGTGGCCTTGATTCTCTTGGCCTTGATTCTAAAGAAGCCTGAGGTCCTGATCACGTGGCCTAGTTCGTCTTCAGGTGCGTGAAGGACATCTTCCCAGCTTCTGTATTTCGCAGTGAGATTCTCATAGGCTCTGTCCATATTGATATCGTTGGTATTCTGAGAGAGTATACCCCGGACTAGCACTTCAATCGTGGGTCGTTTAGACCTAACAACTGTATCACCGTAGTTCTTCAAGAGGAGGTCACATACGATTGTGATCTTGTCTTCTGACTTCACGTGCGCCTCGTTCAAGGATTGCACAACATGGCTTTGATTCTTCGATTCCACGTGGAAGCCGCATATATAGGTGAGGCTATGGTTGATGAAAACAGAACACAACAGCTGCTTCAGAAGCCTTTTCTTCTATATGATATCGCTCTTGCTTGATTGATGATGCGAGTCTTAGTCATCTATGAGAGTACAAGAGGTCGCACAAAGGCTATGGCCGAGGCAATATGCGAGGGAGTGAAGTCCAGAAACATTGATTGCGACTTGATAGATGCGGCCAAGTTTCAAGACCTTGGTGACGCATGTGCTCTGGCAATTGGTAGCTCGACCAGAATGAAACGGCCCCTCCCCAAGGTGAGGCAGATTCTGGCTGAGATAGGACAGCTCGATGGAACGCCGTCAGCCGCATTTGGTTCCTATGGGTGGAGTGGGGAGGCACCCGACTTCATAGGACAGCAGATGGTAGCTCTTGGTGGAACTCTGGTCGACAGCCCTCTCAAGGCGAAGGACTATCCCAACGAGGAAGCGCTTGAATCATGTAGGGAGTTGGGACGTAAGTTGGCCAAGACCTGCGGCAGCTAAGAACAGTCAATAGATGGCGTAGACTGCACAACTCTTATCATGACTGGCCAATTCGGTTGAGTGGGCATCAGGTATGGGCTATGTGTCAAGACTAACGAGATACGCCCTAAGATATCGGGGCCATTTCTTCGGCTTTCTAGCCTCTGCAGGAGTGGCCACCATATTCAACGTGCTGACGCCCTTGATTCTCGTAGTGATAATTGACTCCGTGATTCCGGCAGCTCAGTACGACCTCATTATGACATACTCCCTGCTCTATCTTGCGTTAATCGTACTGCACATGGTTTTTAGTGTAGGCGGGCGTTGGCTTGCCGCTCTGTTGGCACAGCATGTCATATACGACCTTCGAACTGATCTCTATGACTCACTAATGGGGAAGGATCTAGCATTCTACGATGAGAACGAAACAGGACAACTCCTGGCGAGAGTCACAACCGACGTCACCACCATGCGCGAGTTTCTGCTCTGGGGCTATCGAGTGATCTTCATCGGTCTGGCCACAATGATTGGGACTTACTTGATTATGTGGAGTCTGAGTCCGCAGCTCACTCTGTACATGCTTGTCCTAGTCCCCTTCATGGGCGTCTTTGTGTATGTGTTCGCAAACCGCGTGCGGCCAGTGTTCTACGAAGCCCGGAGTCAGTATGGTGTTTTGAGCTCTGTTCTCGCCGAGAATGTTGTTGGAATGAAAGTTGTACAGTCTTATGCGGCTATGGACAGAGAAAACGAGAGAGTAGAACAGGAGAATCGGAATTTCCTTGAGCTCAGAGTTGAAGCTCTTAGGCTACTCTCCTTCTATCGTCCTTTGTTGCCGGCGGTTTTTGGCGTGGCGACTGGTGCACTCATCTACATTGGGGGGTTCTCGTTCGTCTTGGGCGATCTTTCCTACGGTGTGTTTGTAGGGTTTGTGTCGCTTGTGGGGATGCTCATCCTGCCTGCAAGATTCCTCAGCTGGGGTGTGGGGATGTACCAAAGAGCCTCAGCTGCTGGTGAAAGGACATTCTACATCCTTGATCATCGCGATGAGATCATGAATCCAGAAACACCAGTTGAACACACCAAGATTGAAGGTAGTGTTGAATTTGAGAATGTGTTCTTCAGCTACGGCGGTGGAAGACACATCCTCCGTGGCATCGATCTCAGTGTCGAACCTGGTAAGGTCGTTGCACTACTTGGAGGGACGGGGTCTGGGAAGACTAGTCTCATCAATTTGATACCACGATTCTACGATACTGATGAACCTGGGAAAGTCCTAGTGGACGGAATTGATGTGCGGCGGTATAGAATCGAGAACTTGAGAAAGAGCATAGGCATGGTTCACCAAGATCCCTTCTTGTTCTCTGCGAGTATCAGGGAGAATATCGCTTTCGGCAGGCCAGAGGCATCTCTGGAGGAGGTTGAAACGGCTGCGAGGGCTGCAATGATCCATGACTTCGTTATGACACTGGAGGAGGGATATGAGTCTGTCATAGGCGAACGTGGAGTCACGCTGAGCGGGGGTCAAAAGCAGAGGGTCGCCATTGCGAGAGCTCTGCTTGCAGACCCCAAGATACTGATTCTTGATGACTCGACAAGTTCAGTTGACGCTAAGACAGAGATGCAGATACAGCAGGCACTCGAGAATCTAATGATCGGTCGTACGACCTTCATCATCACGCACAGACTAAGTACTATTCGCAATGCCGATCTCATTGTCATGATGGAGAGAGGGCAGATTGTAGAGATGGGGTCCCATGAGGAGCTTCTGGCAAATGGTGGTGTCTACGCAGGGATTCATGGGACCTTGACTGAGATGGAGCTTGCAGCTCCAAGTACGGGGTCTGGATCCATTACGGCTACAGGAGAGTATGAACCGTGAGTGGCCATATGGTAGCCGACGAGGAAGAGCGTAC
>JBHLRV010000215.1:0-4014 GCA_048882205.1 Candidatus Thorarchaeota archaeon
GGAGCCCTTACATAGACAAATCGGTCGAATCTCCCAGTTCTCAACAGAGCCCTGTCAATCAAGTCGGGTCGGTTTGTTGCGGCGAGTACGATTATGTCCTTCATTGATTCGAGTCCATCCATCTCAGTGAGGAGCTGACTGATCACTCTCTCTGTGACATGACTGTCGCCGCTGCTCCGGCCTCGAGTTGGAGCAATTGCGTCAATCTCGTCGAAGAAGATTATTGCAGGAGCGGCTGTCCTTGCCTTTCTGAACACTTCTCTGATGGCCTTCTCGCTCTCTCCGACCCACTTGGAGAGCAGCTCCGGGCCTTTCACACTAATGAAGTTGGCCTCACTCTCCGTTGCCACCGCCCTGGCAAGGAGTGTCTTTCCACATCCGGGCGGGCCCCAGATAAGAACTCCTTTTGGTGGCGAAATTCCGACTCGCGTGAATGACTCTGGTTTCTTCAATGGCCACTCTACCACCTCAATGAGTTCCTGTTTCACTTCTTCTAGGCCGCCCACATCAGTCCAATGGACGTTGGGTACTTCGATGAACACTTCCCTCACCGCAGAAGGCTGTATCTCTCTCAGCGCTCCAAGGAAGTCTGGGTTGTTGACCTCCAATTGGTCGAGGACTTCCGGAGGTATCTCTTCCTCCTCAAGGTTGATTTGAGGAAGGTACCTTCTCAGTGCCTTCATGGCCGCCTCTCTGCAAAGCGCATTCAGGTCTGCGCCCACAAAGCCGTGCGTTATCCTCGCGAGGTTCTGAAGGTCTACTCTGTTCTCACCTTCAGAGGTCAGAGGCATTCCCCTCGAGTGAATATGCAGTACCTCCAGCCGCCCGGTCTCGTCCGGCACTCCAATCTCAATCTCGCGGTCGAATCTTCCTGGACGTCGCAGAGCTGGATCCAGAGCATTGATTCTGTTGGTAGCACCAATCACTATTACTTGGCCTCTAGCCTTCAAGCCGTCCATTGTTGCAAGAAGCTGGGCCACTACACGGCGCTCGACTTCTCCCTGAACGTCCTCTCGCTTTGGTGCAATGGCATCTAGCTCATCGATGAAGATTATGCTTGGAGCGTTCTCCTCTGCCTCTTCAAAGATCTTCCTGAGTTTCTGTTCAGACTCGCCATAGAACTTGGACATAATCTCTGGACCGTTTATGTGAACGAAATTGGCCTCCGACTCAGAAGCGACAGCCTTTGCAAGCAACGTCTTGCCTGTTCCTGGTGGTCCGTGGAGAATAAGTCCCCGCGGTGGATCAATACCCAATCGCTTGAATATCTCGGGATGACGCATTGGCAGCTCAACCATCTCACGGATTCGCTGAATTGCATCAGCAAGACCACCTATCTCTTCATACGTCACCTGCGCGGCGCCTATTACATCACCAGTCGGCTTTTCGGTAATAGATAACATGCTAGAATGTTGAACTACAACAGTGCCTGCAGGTTTGACTGATGTGACCTTGAATGGAATTGCCCTTCCGAGAATGGGAATGAACACTGTATCGTTTAGGGTAACGGGACAGTTCAAGAGTTTCCTCTTGACGAACTCCTCAAAACGTGGCTCGGGCCGGATTGGCACGGAGGTCGGCGCAAGAGTGACATTGCGCGCAGGCTCTTCATTTGCTCGACAGACTGTCACTTTCTCGCTGAGACTCACGCCAGCGTTCCTGCGTATTCTTCCATCCATTCGGATGATTTCTCGTCCCTTGTCTCCCTGATACGCTGGCCAGGCAATTGCAGCTGTGACTCGCTTCCCTTTGATTTGGATTATATCCCCAGTTCTGACTCCAAGCTTCTCCATTGACATGGCATCTATTCGTACAATGAACCTGCCAATGTCTCTGTGTTCGGCCTCTGTTACCTTCAGAACTATTTCGACCATTGCTCAACAACAACCTCCGGTTCTTGTATGGTGATAATCCAGAAACGGGATGGGTCTTCAGCAACCCGCCTGCAATACCAAGCTTCCCATACTCTGACTTCCATGAGAGGGTATTTCTACACCGAGATAATCTCGCAGTGAGCGATTGTTGATTTCAAGTGATTGCCTCGAGTATGTTGTTATAAACCCTGAGTTCTGTTCTTAAACCCCTTATTGGTTCAATATGAACTTACGTCGTAGGGCGCGGTTCCTACATCCGTGAAACTCGTTCTACCTCTACTTGTGAAACACCTTCAAGGTTGCCTATCGCATCCTCGATATCATCAGTGCCACCCAACGACTCATCGCGAGCAACGTTCATCCGAAGTGCTTTGAGGCCGAACGCGACAGGAGCTATCTCGGTTGCTCGGACATCAGTACCCTCAGGTATGACCGCCTTGATGCGATCAAGCAAGTCATCTAGATCCACGTCAACGTCTTCCGGCATAACTTTCAACGTAACAACCACTCTTGCCATCACCTATCAACTCCCTAGACAATCAAGGCCCTTCAAAAGCACAATTGGGGCAGGTGTATTTGACAGAGAAACGTCTACAGACCTCGCACCGCCATATCATCAGGTCGCCACAAGATGGACACTGGAACTTCACGCTGTCCTCCTGTGGAGAGATTGAGCGGTGGCATGATGTACATCTAATAGCTCTCATGTTGGACAAGTTATCACCAGAAGTATTCCTCACGGGATGTGTTTCAATGGGCCCCTTCTGTGTTATTATAAACCTGTCGAAGCGTATATTCCGAAACTCTTCCCAATCGTGTCTGGATTAAGTCAATGATGCTCAATTCATATATGCATGGATTGGAAGATTGACATAGACATCAGTCAGGTGAGGAATTCATGGGCACCAAACTAGGCGACATAATGAACGCAGATGTGATAACCCTGCGGGAACTTAGTGGTCGTGCAATCGCTATCGATGCTTTCAACACCATCTACGCGTTCCTCGCCAGCATTAGACAGCCTGATGGCACGCCCCTTAAGGACGACAAGGGTCGTATCACCAGTCATCTATCCGGACTCTTCTACAGGAATCTAAACCTCCTCGAGCACGGAATAAACCCCGTCTACGTGTTTGATGGCGAAGCACCTACCCTGAAGGCTGCAGAAGTCGAGCGCAGGATGGAGTTTCGCGAGGCTGCAAGAAAGGAGTGGATACGTGCAAAAGAGGAAGGGAGGATTGAAGACGCCAGAAGGGCAGCCCAGGCCAGCTCAAGACTGACCACACCAATGGTTGAGGATAGTAAGAAGCTCTTGACTGCCCTAGGGATTCCAGTCGTTCAGGCTCTGTCTGAGGGTGAAGCTCTTGCCGCTCAGATGACTCGATCCAACATTGTGTGGGCCAGTGCTAGCCAAGACAATGACTCACTGCTCTACAATTGTCCGCGAATGATTCGCAACCTGTCAATATCAGGCCGTCGCCGGGTGTCCCGTTCGAAGACCTATAAGACGATACACCCTGAAATCATCGATTTGGACTTAAACCTGAAGCTAATGGGTATAACGAGAGAGCAGCTCATAGATATTGCAATTCTCGTTGGGACTGACTACAACAAGAAGCTAGAGGGTGTTGGTGCCAAGACAGCATTGAAGTGGATCAAGAAGCATGGCAGTTTGGAGAACGTGGAGGCTGAGAGAGGAATCACACTTGACTTCCCCTATCCTGAGATTAGAGAGATCTTCTTGGACCCCCCGAAGGTTGAACTTCAGGAACCCAAGTGGTCTGACCCACAAGATGAGGACCTGAAACGAATACTCTGTTCAGAACATGATTTCAGTCCTAATAGAGTTGAGAAATCACTGGAGCGACTTCATACGGCACTCGAAGAGGTCAAAGGGTCCACACAGCAGAGTTCCCTCACGGATTTCTTCTGAGTTCAGTGTTAGATTCAGACTCCGAGAATGATAAATACTAAGGCGGAAACTGGACTACTGTAGCAGGTGAAGCACACGCATGCAAGAGAGGATAACGGCGGTTCGTGCGTCAATAGCTGACATAATCAACGGAACATACCAGGATGACAACGGCCCTCATGTCGTTTCGCCACACGGAGTCGAGCTCAGAAGAGTTGCTCTTGTAGG
>JBHLRV010000216.1:0-4011 GCA_048882205.1 Candidatus Thorarchaeota archaeon
GCATCATTTCTCCACCAAGGTCCCGGCCGCCCAGTTTCATACCTGCACCTTTGGCGAGTCTGTTCGATGCGGGATAACCGAATCTGTAGATCCATGTCAAGAATATGAGGACGCCCAGAACGTAGAGGTTGGGAACGACTTCAGGCCCGATTGGATGACCGCTTTGGAACAGTATGTAGGGCACAATGTCCCCATTGTAGGCAAAGATGGAGGGGATTATTGTGGCCAAGCCGATTACTAGGTAGTCCTTCCAAGCGTCGCGCCAAGCCCGCGACTGCACTTCCGGATCAAGAGGCTGGGGCTCCACTCCTTCGAAGGTTATGTTTTCAAGACGATCTCTCAAGCCAGAATAGCCGTCACTCTCGGGTTCAGTACCTGCCAGACGTCCAATCAGATTCTTGAACCTCATCTTAAGAGGATCCTGGAGAGTCAGTTTGAGGGCGAGTACCACCATACCGAAGAGAACTGCGAAGAATGAAACCATAACCCATGTCAAATACTCCTGCAGTGTGGCTGTGAACTGGAATACGAGGTCAGTTATGAGCAACCAAGTCAGACCACCTCCATTAATCCAAGGGTCAAATCCTGGAATCACAGCTCCTAATTCGGGAATAGACCATATCCAGAACAGGAAGAAGGTGATCGTCTTCACGTACATGAGTGCAATGAAGGCTTCAATGAACTTGTTGCTCCTCTTGCTGAAGAAGATCAGATAGACAAGTGTCACAATGAGTGGTGACAAGAACTCGAATACAAGCGTCAGTAAAGTCAACTCGGCCATGACGCAGCACCTCGCCTCACTATAGACCTGATACAGGATTGACCCTATAGAAAAAGGTTCGCCAGACAGACAGGAAGCTACAGCTCTCTATGGCCAGATTTATATGCAAAAGGTAACTATCGTGAAGACTAGCAACTCATCCACGTTATGAGGAGAATATGATGGAGATCAGTAAAGAACTAGAAGAGATGATTAACGACCAGCTCAACTTCGAGCTATACAGTGCCTACATCTATCTCGCAATGGCAGCCTACTTCGAGGAGAAGAACCTTGGTGGAATGGCCCATTGGATGGAGGTCCAAGTCGACGAGGAGTATGCGCATGCAATCCGCTTCTATCGACACATCGTTGAGCGGGGCGGCAGAGTGGTGCTGAAGGAGATCCCAGAGCCTCAAAAGGAGTGGACCTCACCCCTAGATGCCTGGCAAACAGCATTCGACCACGAACAGTTAGTCACATCACGTATCTACAAGATCGGAGACCTCGCCGCACAGCAGGGAGACAGAGCAGCGCAGAGTATGCTCAATTGGTTCTACAATGAGCAGGTTGAGGAAGAAAAGAACACAATGGAAGTCCGTGACAAACTGAAGCTCATTGGCGACTCAATAGCAGCGCTTCTGCAACTTGATACTGAACTGGGTGCAAGACCGCCTGCCGGACCAACACCAGTTGAATCTACAGCGCCATAGGTTTCGCGATTCAATCGTACAAGCAGGTTTCTGGTTTGAAGATGAAAACTCGAACCAGAACACTCCTTGCTTTTCTCAATTAGCAGACTACTTATGCGATGTCTGTACCCAACAGACGGGGTGAAACAGACACTTGCTACCAGACGATTTAGTCGTGGCTGTGAATGCGAGAGTTTCCGGAACTCGCGCTTTTGACTATGTTGACTCTATCTCCAAATATCATAGAATCCAAGCCAGTCCGGGACTTCACGCAGCAATCCTCCATCTGAAGGAGGAGATCGCCAAGGTATCAGACGCAAAGACGAAGGTTTTCGAGTATCCTGCTGATGGAAAGTCTCAGATAGAAGCGTGGACAGCTCCGTTTGGCTGGTCGCCGAAGTCTGGCAAACTCGAGCTCCTGGAGCCTGAGCAAGGTATGTTGGCGGACTTTCACGCCGAGCCCATTTCTTTGATCGTGCACTCGCAGTCTGCAGATATGGAGTACGAGGTGGTCTATGTTGGAGAGGCGCTAAGCCTCAAGGACCTGGAAGGGAAGGACATCGCTGGCAAGGTCGTCCTAACAGACCACCTTGCAAGAAACGCTTACAGGCCTCTTTGCGTCCACGGAGGTGCTGCAGGAATGTTGACCTATGTGCCTCCATCAGGCGTTGATGAGATAGCCCACCTAAGAAGATACGATGCCTTCTGGCCGGCGCCAGGAGAGGACAAGACAGTCCGTTTTGGCTTCTCCTTGAAACAAGCAGATGGTCTCAAGATAAAGAAGTGGCTCGAGGAAGGGAAAGTAGTCCGAGTCAAAGCAAGAGTCAACGCAAAACTGGGTACTGGGAAGGTGGAAGTTCTATCCGCGCTCATAGAGGGAAAGGACACGTCAAGGGAGTTCTGGCTCTTCGCCCATGTGTGTCACCCCCATCCGGGAGCTAATGACAATGCTTCCGGTAGCGGTGCGCTCATGGAAGCACTAAGGGTCATTTCATCCCTCATTGATGAGGAGATAATAGAGAAGCCTGACTACTCAATCAGGTTCGTGTGGCTTCCAGAGTGGTATGGCACCGTCCCGTTCATTCACAATGAGGAGTCCTTGGCTGATCGATGTCTGGGGATGCTCAACGTCGACATGGTGGGCGCAGACCCTGCAAAGGCCGGTTCGGTTCTTCACCTATATAGGACCCCGTACTCTCTGCCCACGACTCTCAACAACGTTGTCAGGTATTGGGCAGAAACTGAAGCAAAGAGGCAGCCAGACAGGCCTACGGGAGGGACAATGAGCCCTCTACCCTTCTCCTACGATGTCTACTCAGCTGGCAGTGACCACTATATATTGACGGACAGTACAGTAGGCATTCCTTCAGTGATGTTGAATCAATTTCCTGATAGGTTCTATCATACGTCAACAGACACAATCGACAAGATCGACTCGCGGCAGATGGCCTACGCAACAAGGATTGCGGTCTTGTCAGCCCTGACTTATGTTCTACCCAAGCAGGCCTGTAAGGAGTTGCTTATGACACTATGTCGAGATGAAACCATCGAGATGATGCATCGCGTGTCACATGGCGGGGTGTGTGAGCTCTCAAAGTGCCTCGGAAACCCAGAAGAGATCTATCCGAGAATCCTAAGATGGCTGGGCCTAGCTCGCGACCTTGGACAAGCAACACTTGACAAGGCTGCAGAAGAATGGTCCATGATATCTGAACAAGAATCGCTCCGAGAAGCCTTGAAGACCAGTCTTGAGATGGGCTACACCACGGAAATGGTTGTGGCAAGGAAGGCCTACGAAGGAGCATGTGCAGAGGTAGGTCTTGAAGCGCAGAAGGACGACCAGATTGACATTGATACTTTGTCCTTCGGTATCGAAGTCAGGCGAACCATGAAGTATCCTTTGTCCCCTGGTGTTATGATGATGAAACTCCCCGAACGAGTTCCCGAGTTTATTAAACTCAGAAAGAAAATGAGGAACATCTATGAGAGAGTTGATGAGATACTGAACCTCTCAAACGAATGGGAAAGTCTGGACAGCATCTACGACGCGCTTTGTTTCCAGTTCGGCAACTTTGAAGCAAAGGTACTGTTGGACATGATCAAGGACATGACGAAGGCTGGTTTCCTAGAGTCAAGGGAAACTTGAACGTCCAACAATTCACCAAAGAATGCGAAGACTCTCATGGCCGTAAGAGCATATCCGCAATAGCCAAGTATCAGTCCTGTCTATTCCTGAGAGGAGATGTTGCTAGGGGTGTCTTGAGTTGTCAGAAAACTGGCTCTATCGAATGGTGGTGTTTGCAGGAACCTTCGATCACCTACATGAAGGACACAAGCACCTCCTCCGTACTGCACTACGACTGGGCAAGGAAGTGGCTGTAGGACTCACAAGTGATTCCATGCTCAGAAAAACACCAAAAGGGCAAGCTGTCCAGTCCTACGAGAAGCGTTATGCGGAGCTAGAAGATTTCCTCAAGACTGAACGCAGCATAGAGAGGTGTTCCATATTCCCAATAGACACCATTGAAGGTGGTGCCGACGAGATGAAGGACTTGGAGGCTC
>JBHLRV010000217.1:0-4008 GCA_048882205.1 Candidatus Thorarchaeota archaeon
CCGGAATGCCAGTAGGTGGCTGTAAGGTTGTGCGGTGGGAGATAGTTCGTGAAATTGAGAAGTACTGGGATCTCTCACCCGACACTTTTCTCAACATTCGGACCGTGCTGAAAGGGTATCGCCTGAAGATTTGGCGAATCCCAATCCGGCAAGACACTCCAGCGTTTTCTAGCACCAAGAGAGGCATGTTCTATCAGGGTCAGCTGAACTACTTCATTGGGAGGCCTTTTCTAGGTGTTCTGGCAAGGGCGCTTAGGAGGGTCTTTCTTAGGAAACACGGCACTGCGATGCTGCAAGGGTATCTTCACGAACGGAGGAGAGGAACATGGAGATGCGATGATCCCGACGTTCTGGAGTTCTTTGGTTATGGAAAACGATGGACGTGGGTAGTCTATGATCTCCTCAAAACGAGAGGACGCTATTCATAGCAATTACAGGAGCAAGTTTGTCCGACGCAACACTGCTATGGCATACATCATCTCTCCGGTCAAAGGTAGCTCTTCATAACCATTGGCCGCTCGAGTCATCTAGTAGTCACATCAAGTCCACGCAAGGGATCTGACCTCGACTCCTACAGAATCCAGCGAAGGTTGTATTTACCCATGGTTTGGCTCACAATGAAATAACGTGCAATGAAGGAGAGGAACAGAAACGCTATTAACACGATCGATACTGGGGCGCTAACAAGACAGAAGTTGATGCCAGGATGTTTGTCAGCGTAAGAAAAGCACTTGTTGTTTCACCACATACCGATGACGCAATTCTGGGGGCCGGCGGCTTCATCTACAAGCTTGCGAAGCACGGTGCGCACATTGACTACATAGTTCTTACTACTTGCGATGACTCACTCATCGGAACCGAGTTCCCGAAAGGACAACTCGCCAAGGAGGACCGAAGTGCGGCAACTATGCTAGGTGCATCGAAGATCATCTACCATGACTTCGAGAACAAGCATCTTCAGAGGTCTCGTCAGGAGATTCTTGACCTTCTGTATCCCTATAGAAATGACTCCCAGCTGGACCTGGTTCTGGCTCCATATCAAGGTGACATTCATCAAGACCACAGGACTGTGGCCGAAGAGGCCGTGAGAGCTTTCACAAGGAACCATATCTCGCTGCTCCAATACCCCATCCTTGGGACCTGTAAGGATTTCAATCCCAATCTGCATATTCCACTCTCCGAAGAAGAGGCTGAAACCAAGATTAAAGCCCTCTCCGAATACAACACCCAGATTAAATTGCGCGGAACTTGGTTCAATCCTGATCGATTCTGGGCCAATTTGAGGCATGAAGGAGTGCATGTCAACACTGACTTCGCTGAAGCTTTCATACTGGCCAAGGGCACATGGAATACTTCCTCGTAGTGTATCCTCCAGCTATGTTTCCAAGAATCGCCTAATGATCGTCTTTTGAGGCAGGAAAGCCTCTGCGAAAGAAACTCCTATGTGGACACCGAAGTATGCCATCCAACCCTTGATGGCATCCTTGTCAAGATAGCCCCTTCTGGAAACCTGCGATTCGTACTTGTGGAGCATGACAAGCTTCTTCTCCAGACTGTCGGCGTCCACTGGCACATAGACCTGTGGAGTGAAGTCCGGACAGTTTCCAGGGATGGGATAAGATAGTATTGTGGTATCCTGCTTCATAAAGGCACGTAGAGTTTCTTCAGCTACAACCCTGTGGTCCTGATGGAGGTCTCCCTGCCAAGAAGTCATAACTAGGTCAAAGTGGGTGTCAGTACGCAGTTGATAGATGTACTCCAAAATCTCTTGTCGGTGGTTCGGTAACTCCCTTACTGGGTACTCAAGAATCGTTAGATCCTTAATCCCGAGATGGTCAGCGGCTGCGGTACACTCCTTTCTAAGGATGTCTTCAGGGTATTTGGTCGTGTCCACACTTTTCTTGCAATCGCTGAAGACCACTGATTTCACCTTGATCCCGGCCTCAACAAGATATCTCACTGTTGCTCCGGCTCCAAGTTCCATGTCGTCTGTGTGGGCAGATAATACAAGTGCAGATTGTGCTTGCCAGATCATTCTGCATACCCCTTACAAGTGAGCATTCTAGTTGCTCAGCCGCTCGAAGATATTGCTTCCGGTCATTAGAATCGAACTCCATACCTTCTAAGCTGGTTGACGACGCGAATCGAGAAATCATCCTGGTCACCCGCAATCAGATTCCTATCGAGCAACAGGAGACACCCCCTTCCCACCTTGAAATCCTTCTCTATCCCATTCTCTGCGGACAGAGCTATTGTAACATCCCCCTCTCTAATCCCAATACTGTCAAGAGATTCTTTGCTCAGATTCTCAAAGAACCGTAGACAACGTCCGTCCTTATACTTGTAGCCATCACATGTTCTTTCAGATTCATCTTGGCCATAGACGTTCAATAGTATCTCGTCGAGCCTTGCCAAGAACTCACTCATCAACTGTGCCTTGGTGATATCACCAAGAGGATTGTAGAATGCATTCTTCACTAAGACCTTTGCTGGGATACCTCCGGCCAGGCAAAAGGGCGGGAGATCACGGTTTACTAGTGACCCTGTTGCGACAACTGTGCCCTGTCCGATGGTCACATTCGGAAGAACCCATGCCTGTGGCAACCAGCAGTTATCTTCTATTCTCACAGGTCCGAATGATACCGGATAGCCCTTCAGGAAAGACTGATAGGCTCCGTGAGTGAATATTGCGGACCGCATACCTATTCCAACTTCGTTTCCAATGCTGACATCGTCTGCAGTGTTGATGAATGAGAACTCTCCCAGATGGCAGTCGTGTCCCATTCTCAACTTAGAATGGATTTCGAAGCAGCTCCCACCCCCTATTGAGGCCCACGTGAGCATCCTGAAATTCCTTCCGATCTCTATATCACGGCCCATCATGCGGCAATGCGGGTTTAGATAGCCTTTTGCTCCCAACACGAGTTTCTTCCTCACGTCGATTGTACAGTGTTCTCTAACTGTTACCTTCTTTCCAAGCACAATGTCGCCCCCCTTGATTAGCACGCTTCCTGATATTCTCGTGCCATCACCTATCTTTAGAGAGTGTGCTTTGATCCTCACTCCTTCCGGAGTACGGAAGGACTCCTCGTCATCATCTGATCCGATACTGACATTACTGCCAATCACAACTTTGGCGGCCTGGATGAGGACGTCGGGACCGATTACGACATTCTTTCCGATAGTCTTTTTCGGTGATTCTATACTCGATTCCAAGGACATGGTGGGTTCTCCATTTACCATTGTTTTGATCGTTGACTATTTCTTCCTAAGTGAATTGTGTTCTCTCTTCATAGGTCATCCGTCTCAAAAGCGTTTGTGTCAAATCTCTTTCCACGGCCATCCAACTAGGATTCCTGCTATTTATTTGCTTCAAAGATCCATTGTTGGTGGTTCGATAGCTCTCTTGCCAGACAATCAAGGATTACGTGAACCTTCCTTCCGTGATAGTCAGCAGTACACTTCTTCTAAGGGTATCATTAGAACATTTGGGCGTGTTCATGCTTTTCCTGCAGTCACTGAAGTCCACTGATGTCACCTCCGTCCCGGCCTCGACAAGATATCGGGCTGCTGCTCAAGCTCCAAATCGTTTCTGCCGGTAAAAGGCGCAAGTGAGATCTGTACCTTCCCGTTCATGGTACGTCCAATTCCAGATCTCTACTGCCTTGGTGCTGACACCTTGCATAAGGTTCGCGGATGGTCAATGCAGGTCCATTCTGATATCCTCCGCGAGTTAAGGCCCGTAAATGAGTTTGACCTTCGGGATGAGATACAAACTTCATTCATTGGTCGTCCACGGCATACCAGCTTTCGGGACTCTAGTCGGTCCCCTATCGTGATATCCGATGCACACTACTCAGAGAACCCTTTATGTGGCATCAAATAGGAACCTCAACTAAGTGAATTGAGGTGACACGAATTGCAGTAGTCATGGGCAGAGGAGGTCACACTATGGAAGCACTTGCTCTGGTCGACCTGCTCGGCGCAGAGTTTGACTACCTCTACATG
>JBHLRV010000218.1:0-4003 GCA_048882205.1 Candidatus Thorarchaeota archaeon
GGTAGTGAAAGCAGTCGTGAAGCTGGCAGGACAGAAGCCATCGGGTGCGAGGCGTGTCGTTGAGCATGTTCTGAAGTTCAATCAGCTAGATGGGTTCTATCTGCCGACCTACTATGTCAAGGTGGCAGCTGGCGCGAAGTCACAGATGCTCCGAGTAAACGGTCTAAATGCTGCGGTTTCTCTTGCTGTTTGATACATGAAAGTGCTTACAAGAGCTTGGAGGCCATTTCAGAAGCCTTATTGCACAAGCCATCCACTGGATGCTACCTCATGGTGGCAGAAATGGAACCCAAGTACTCAGCCGTTCTCCTGCGATACGGTGAGATTGGCATCAAGTCCAAGCAGACGCGCCGCAGGATGACGGACCTGCTGGTGAAACACATTCGTTCAGCCCTCAAAGAGAAACAGGTCAAGTTCTCGAAGGTTAGAAAGGAGTATGGACGAATCTTCGTTGAGTCCAAAGATGTGGATAATGCCGCCAGAGTGGCATCTCGGGTATTTGGAATCGTGTCGGCGTCTCCAGTCGTTGTCGTTCCGGCTCAGCTCGACACCATACTCGAAACGGGTCAAGCAATGGCACGTAGCTCCTTCGAGAAGGGCCGCTCCTTCGCCGTCGGCGCAAGGCGGATTGGCACTCACGAGTTCTCGAGTCAGGATGTCAGAGAGAAACTTGGCGCAAGAATCCTGACCGGTCTGCCTGACCTGAAACTAAGAGTGGACCTGACATCCCCTGAACAGTCCATCTACGTAGAGGTGCGGGACGATAGCGCCTATCTCTTCACTGACACTGTTGAAGGAGTGGGAGGAATGCCCACTGGCTCACAAGGCAAGGTCGTATGTGCCCTGTCAAGCGGTTTCGATTCTCCCATTGCGGCCTATAAGGCGATGAAACGAGGCTGTATCCCTGTCTTTGTCAACTTCGACAACACTCCATATGCCACTGATGATTGCAGTAGCCTAGTTATCAAGCAAGCACAACTCTTGGCAGACTTCATATTCAACCATGATGTCAAGCTCTACATTGTTCCTCATGGTGCCGACTTGAAGGAAACTGCTCAGCATGGTCCTACAAAGATGATTTGCCTGTTCTGTAAGAGAAACATGCTTCGAATGGCACGAGAGATTGCGATTCGAGAGGATGCTGATGCTATCGTAACCGGGGAGATCATCGGAGAACAAGCTTCACAGACGACCAAGAACCTCCGTGCCATCAACACAGCTGTCTGTGACTTCCCGATTCTTAGACCGTGTGCCGGGGATGACAAGACGGAGATTGAGGAGATTGCACACGAGTTGGGGACCTACGAGTTTGCTCGTGAAGGCCTCTCATGTTGTTCACTCGCTCCAAAGCATCCTGTCACGCAGGCACGAACAGACGAGATCATTGCGGCCGAACAAAAGCTGGGATTGGGCGTATTGAAGCAGCAGGTGGAAAGCGCGCGCATCGTGACTCTTCGTAAAGCCTGAGGCCAGACCATCCTCTCTCTCTAGAGGTCCTAGTTGAGGCATAGAGGCCTTATGAAGCGTCTAAAGAATTCCTTGAGCGATGTGAGATATTTTAAATACGGTACGAATACAGTCTGACGACTGAAAGGAGAGAGCACCCTTGCCGAGGTCAAAGAAGGACAGAATCATCCCTGTTGCACCAATTGATCGACTGATACGAAAAGCCGGAGCCGGACGTGTGAGCGACAAGGGAGCAGAGAGACTGGCGCAGATATTGGAGGAGATTGGCGAGAATCTCGCAAAGCGGGCATACGAACTGACTGAACATGCCGGTCGAAAGACAATAACTGAGAAGGATATGGACCTCGCATACAAGCAATGGACTCGTGGGAACTAAGGTCCTCGAGATGTCATCATTAGGTAGAATGAAAGAAGACTTCGCAGTATCGCTTGACATTGGAACTGGTGGAGGGATAGAGTGAAGGGTCCAGTTGTTGACGTGAAAGACCAGACCGCAATCATCTCTCTACATGATGTGAGTCCAGCTTTCGAAGATGACGTTGTCGCGTCGTGCGACAGACTGGCTGACCTGGATGTTTCAAGCTTCACTCTGCTTGTGGTTCCGATGTATGCTCTGAAGAAGTCCAACAGTTTCGAACGATCTCCCATCTTCTCTGAGTATCTACAATCGCTCGACCTTGAGATCTCCCTGCACGGGTATAGCCACTTCACGAAGTCTGGCTCAATGGATGAGTTTGCAAGGATGGACTCCCAACGTGTAGTTTCACGTATAAAGTCGGGTAGAAGCATGGTGAATACAGCTCTTGGTCAAGAGCCATACGGATTCGTGCCTCCGTTCTGGAAGGCTCCCCAGAGGGTAGCAAAGGCGGTGAAGACGGCAGGGCTGAACTACTGCGTTATCGGAAACAAGATTCACGCTTTCCTAGAGTCGCAGACGTTGAGTACCGCAGACACGCTGGTAAGTCAAGGAGTGAAGGGAACCTCATTTACCAATGCGCTCTTGGAGATTGAGCTTGGTGGTCCAGTGCAGCTTGCAGTGCATCCTCGTGATTATCAAGAAACACAGATATTTGACTTGGTCGAGGATATGAAGGACCGGCTTGGATACAGATTCATTGGATATAGGGATCTGCTTCGTTCTAAGTAGTTTCTTTCGTGTTCTGCCTTTCTTGCCTACTATAACGATAAAACGAACAACCTTTCTTCCTTACGAAACAATTCGCACGCCATTAATTATTATGCTGTCGAGATTCTCTGATACAAACGTGTGCACACAACACACCTAACCAGTGCAGTGTCAACAAGCAGTAGCAACATTTCAGTGCAATCCCGAGGTCGCTCCTTATGAGGAAAACTGGTCTAATAGTTGTCTTCTTCATCATTCTATTCGTAGCCCCGTCCGCATACTCCCCACAAATGATGCCCTTTGTGGACGGTGGATCGCCCGTATTGGAGTCTGGCCCCACAGTAGCTGAGGGAGGTTATCCTCTCGGTACAGGTACAGGTCAGGCGCTAAACACGCTCATCCGTGGCACTGTTGTCGATGGAACAGAGGTGCCTGTACAGATTGATGCCAATAATATGGAAGTGGGGACCATTGGCATCTCAGGGAACTACAAGGGTACGGGTCTAGGAGCGACACTTGAAACGTTCACCATGACAGTTCCCAATGCACTACGCAATCCTAACCTAGATGACTGGCATGAAGAGAGATGGCACGTTGGTAACATAAACTACTACGACGACCAGATAGCAGTGCCTGATTACTGGACGCTTGTCAAATCAGTCGCATATCCGTCAGAAACTCCACACCCACACCACGATGAATGGGAGTTCAATGACGGTTCTGGTGGATATGCCGGAAGCCGGGGGTTCAGGTTCGATGCTACTCTGTGGAGTGGCTACCCACTGACTTCCACGGATAAGATATACATCAGCCAGCAGGTCCATGCGCCTTGGCGTGAACTGTACTCAGCGACAATAAGGTTCCAGTACTTTGTTACGGCTTCTTCCGAGATGGGTGATTTGGTCTATCTGTATACTAGCTTCGCAGGCGTGAAGACGTCGTTCCGAATATTCGAGTCCGGGGATACAAAGGACACCTGGCTTCAAGGGAGCGTTTCTATACCTTCGTCATCCCTTACGACTGTGAATCTTCCAGACTCCCTGCTTTTCGAGATTGGTCTAACAACCGATATCAATGGGGTCACGGCATCTGGACCCAATGAGTATGTTTTCATCGATGAGATTGAGCTAGAACTTGAGATTCGCCCATTCCCAGAACAAGTTGGCCTGAGAGTCAATGGGACAGAGGTTGTCGGATCAACCTCGGGAAGTGTGTTTCCATTCGTACCAGACGACGTCACCGGTGATACAGGAAGGGACTGCTGGGATTACACTTCTGGCATTGATCTCGATGGGTACAACAATGATGGCCGACCTGAGGTTGGTGTCTGGGGCACATTCTGGAACACCTCGAATCCATATGAGATTGGACTACAGTTCCCAGTCAACATCCCTCATGGGGCCGTGATTG
>JBHLRV010000219.1:0-3976 GCA_048882205.1 Candidatus Thorarchaeota archaeon
GTGTATCGATTGTCTGAGAAGGCACTGTCGAGTAGCTAAGTCGTAACGGATAAACGCTGAATGCATCTAAGCGTGAAGCCGGACCAAAAAATAGACATCCACTTGCTAGACGTCCCCACCGAGGGGCGACGGGGCTGGTGACAGCAACGTTGAGTCTAGGAACGAGGACTCTGGTAGAAGACCAGGTAAATAGGGCGGGGGTGTAAGTACCGAGCTTCGGCGAGGTATTCAGCTCACCGCTACTAATGTCCGAGGCGTGTAGTTCGAAAACGTGACTCGCGCAGTACCTAGAGTTGTCAAGACTATGAGTTGTAATCGAAACGCTTCCATCCTATGCAGGTCAACCTCAATTGGTCTTTCTTGTTTCTCACAGATGCTAGAATCCTAGAGGATGCCGATTTGGAGCATTATTGTTTTGAAATCCCTTCTAGAATCTCACGATAGAGGTATTCAACCATATCTGATGCGTTCGCATAGTGTGCATAGGGACTATTTGGGAGTGCCGCAAAAGCAGGCTGGTATTTTTCCCAGAAGTCTCGAACAGCAATAGTGAAAATATCGGGGACTATATCGAGTTTTATCAAGTTCTCCTTGACCATTGTACCCAATCCAGTATAGTATGCCAACACTGAGCGAAACTTGATTTTATGTTCGAGATCATAATACCACTGGCCTAACTCCGCTGCATCCTTCCAATCCAACTCATTGACTTCCAAGAGATCCCTGAGTAAATCCTTGTCCATGCCTAATTTCAGGAACTGCATGTAGAGTTGGGCTTGTCGCGTTTGTTTCGCGTTTCTAAGTGTATTGATGTGATATAGGATACCAACAAGCAAACCTGTTGTCGCAATCATAATCGAGAAAGTCTGAATATCTTGCATCGATGCTTCACCCCTGATGACCTAGAGGCGTACAATTGAAGAAACATAAACCTGCTGTTGTGAAAGTTGCGAACAGATTGGTTTCAGCTCACTGCTACTAATGTCCGAGGCGTGTAGTTTGAAAACGTGACTCGCGTAGTACCTAGAGTTGTCAAGACTGTGAGTTGTAATCGAAATGCATCCATCCTTTGTGGGTCAATCTCACCACCACTTTTGACGCGCTCTATGAACAACATCATCCTTATTGGCCGATTATGAAATGTACTATTGAGGGTAACAGGACATGAACTTTGAAGCAGACCAGAGTACATCTGACATCGGAACACCAAAGCCTACTGCCCGTATATTCCTAATCATTGCTCTTTTCGGGCCATCAGTTGCCGTTCTCTACTCTTCTCATCTTGTAGTGGCTGGAATACTGTTGATTCTACCAATCTCATTCGCGGGAGGATTTCAACTTGGCTTTACACCGTTCGAAATGCTTCCATTCGCACTCTTCCTTAATGGAATGCGGTTTGTATTTGTGTTCCAGTTGGTGAGATACTATAATGGTTCTAGCTCATGGAATCGCACAATCTTTGTGGGCCTATTGAGTGAGATGGTCTTTGTGACACTAGGAATCGTTGACGTCATCTTCTCCCTCCCCTTCGGGTCAGCTCGAACTGGAGGTATCACACTTCCCTTGCCAGTCCTACTCGTTCTTGCATGGATGATCATGAAGTTCTATCCTCCAAGACCACTTGCAGAGCTAGGCTTCTGATTCTTCTGGCTTGCACATCAACCCCTGACCTATGGAGGGCAACACCCGAAAGCGTGACGTGTTCACCACTACTAATGGCTGAGGCGTGCAGTTTGAAGACGTGACTCGCGTAGTAACTAGAGTCGTCAAGGTTTGAGTAGTTGTAACGTGAATACTTCCATCTTTGTTTGTCAATCTCACTATGATTGTCAATGTCATCATAGAGAGGCATCACCCTTATTGGCCGATTGTGCTATGTACTATCGAGGGTAGTGAAACGTGGACTTTGAAGAAGACCAGAGTGCATCCGACATTGATACTGACAAAGCAATCGAACGGGTGCTCGTTGTCTTTATGGTTGGCCTGCTTCTTTTGTACCTGTTTACTGGAACTCTAAATGGTCTTGAACCAGTCAGCATTGCCATGGAAATCATTATGGGGGTTGTAGGAATCCGGATACTCTCGAAAAAGGAGGGGTTCATTCAGCAGGACTATGAATTCGCAAACTCCACGCAAATAGAAGCTCCAGTCGGCCCTTGCGAGAACTGCGGCGAGGACTTCAGACATCCAATTCTGAGCGCAGATGGCAAGTATCGTTGCCCCAAGTGCGCAAAACCAATTGGACAGGCAGCTGAGTTCTGGCATTCGTAACAAGCACATCAAGAGCTTTCTAGAGTTGTCGAGGCTTTTCAGTTGTATCGGTGTATTGCCTTTATTCTACTGAATCTTGTTTTGTATCTTTGATGAAAATTGCCAGTCCAACCTTACTCAGAAGAGATGGATTAATCGATTGCATTTCACGAGCACAGATTCTACTCCTGCGATCTCTGTCTTTGCGTGTCTGTCGGATGAAGTCCTAGGACAGGAAGTGGGTAGCCCTTCTCCTTTCTCATCTTGGCCATTTCGTTAGCAAGCCACTCAAAGTTTCCCATGAAATCTGGTCCTGGTCCATAGTCTGGCCCCGATCCAATAGCCATTTTCCGCAGCTCCTTGATAATAGTTTCGAACTTGTACCACATCATGATAATTCTCAGACCTAGCATACGGTAAACCATGTTCACATCTACCGTGTTGTCCCTCACCAGAATCCCTAAGCCGTCATAGATGCTCCAATGGGACATCCTTTCTGCTGTTTGATCTGGATTTGTCCAGGGACTGTAGTTTTGCATGTAGTCTTCAAAGTCTTCCCAGGCCGTCGCCATGAGCTCCCAGAATCTCTTGTAGCCCTCAGAATCGATGCTTGTCTTATACAGTTGCATGAACATCTCAGTCTGTCTGGATCTTCGGGCTGCTCTCACTGTCAGCGTATAGTAGGTGAGTCCTGCTAGCACTCCAAAGATGGTCACAACGTCTCTAACTAGTTGAAGAATCTCTAGAACTTCCATTTCGTATCGCCAGATTCGGATTTGTCCAATTCGCTATGATATCGACTAATCGATTTAATGTCAGCGATTCGTGAATAAAGGAGAGCTTGGAACTGAAGACTGTGAGTTGTAGCCAAAGTGCTTCCATCCTTTGTGGGTCAACCTTATTGCCGATTGAAGCTCATCGAGGCTAGTGATTCTTTTCTCAAACATCAGATTGGCGTGTTAAGTGAAAACTGAGATGGTCTTAGAAACACATGTATCTGAAGATGTGTTTGTCGACTAATGACAATCATTAGCGCAATTGTAGTTCCCAAATCTCCGCAACTAGTTCATGACCAAAGCTTTTGTGCGATTCTTCTTCCACGAGCTCAAAGCCGTATGCCAAGTAAAGATGACGTGCAGCGTGCAAGTTATTCTGCGTCCACAGTTTGATTTTCTTGTAGCCAGTTCTTCTTGAAAAATCAATACACTCTTCAAGCAGTTTCCTTCCAATGCCTTTGCCTCTGGCCTTCGGTTCAACCAACAACAGACGCAATTGAGCCACCTGATCACCAGCATCTACGATCATTACTGAACCAACATTCTCTCCATCCTGCTCAGCAATCCAAATTCGTTCTCGTTTAAAATCATGACTCTGAATGAACTTGGCAAGAATCTCGGCAGTCAGAGCCTCGAACGTTTCATCCCAGCCATACTCTTCTGCATAAATCACGCCATGGCGGTGCACAATCCAACCGATGTCCCCGGCTCTATGCGGACGGATGATGAAAGACGAAGCAGGTCTCGTTTTAGAGGTTAGTACGTTCTCTATCGTGCCTATCGCTTTCATGAGTCGGTACTGATCTTCAGTGGACAGATTATGTAGCATGTTTTCGATTTCTTCACTTGCACGTTTGTCAAGCTCCAAAAAAACGTCCTTGCCCTTTGCAGTGAGCCTCAAAATCCAGAGCCGATTATCTAGGTTCGACCTTTCCTTTTCAATCAGGTCT
>JBHLRV010000220.1:0-3965 GCA_048882205.1 Candidatus Thorarchaeota archaeon
GAAGAGAGGCCTTCAGGTCCAGAATATCTATGAACCCATACTCAACTCCCACTCCACGAGACTTGAGCTTCTCCATCGTGTCAAGTGCCGCATCATCTGGAATCCTGAATTGCAGTAGGTGTGCATTGTCGAGTGTGAACTTCATGACATTCTTGACCGAAAGAACGTCAAGAACGAAGTCGTAGACATCCTCAGTCTTCTCGAAAGGCACTACGATCTGAACCTGTTTCACTTAGGCACAGCTCCGAGATTACACTCGCCTCCCGTCAGACCGCTCTTAAGAGTTTCTAGAAGGGCGATTTCTCACGAATTGTATTACAATTGATACAATGCGTTTGCCCACAAGGGATGCATCAGCATCCTTTTTTGTCACTCTTGGTAGGGCTCGAAGAGGTTTAGGAATGGCTGTTGTTGAGATACTTGCAGTCTGGTTTGCCCTATCGCTCACTGGAGCGTTGGCACCCGGACCTCTCTCAGCAGCCGTGGTTCAGCAGGCAAGCAAGCGGGGTAGGTTGCATGGAATTCTTCCTATGGTGGGGCATGCAATAGTGGAGCTTGGCATCATTGCGGCGATAATCGTCAGCGTTCAAGCCTTGACTCTTGACCAGATGACAATTGATCTTCTCATAGGCTTTGGGGGCATCGTCATAGTACTCTTTGGACTCTTGGCGCTGAAGGACTATCGGTATGTGAGAAGAGCCGATGAAACAAGTATGGAGTCTAAAGCAAGCACCTCTACTGTCCTTGAAGCCACTGTCCAAGGTGCGGCCGTCAGCATTCTGAGCCCATACTTCCTGCTCTGGTGGTTTGGAGTCGGATTGAGCAGTGTCACACTTCTGATGACAGAGCTACAAGTTGGAGTAGGGACTGTGTTCCTTGCCGGTGTTTTGGTCTACTTCACTCACATCTCGACGGACCTTTTGTGGGGCGCCTTTCTCACAGTGGGTACAGACAAGGCGAAAACGAGAGCGACGGTTAGAGGGCTAGACTGGATAAACATTGCAGTGGGTCTGTTTCAGGTCGTCCTAGGGGTATGGTTCATTTTCATAGCCATATTCTAGCTGACTAGTCTGAGGCAGAAAACAGGTCCTCGAAGGTGGACAGAACTATCACCGCGACGATGGCACTAATTATCATTGCAGCAGTCCTCTCCGCAAGCATGAATGGGAAGATGCCGAAGCCAAAGGCTGCAGCCTCCAGATTGAGTATGTAGACTGCACCTATCGTCATCATTGAAAAGTCCGTGATGGTACCTATCAGACCCAGAGGAATCAGCTGCAAGAACCCCTCATACCCCCGTTTTGACGCATCGAATCTGAATGGTTCAAGCTGCAGAGCAGCTGCAACAATTGCTGCTATTGCATAGTATATGATGAACCACCAGGCTTCAAAGTTGGGAATCAGGTACAGCACCATGATCACTACAAGATAGATGGAAGTCAGAATAGGACCGGGTATCCGAATTGACCCAATTCTCGTATAGGGCCTGAGACATAACCCAGTAAGAAGACCTGATATCGCTGGGCCGATAATCACAGTCGGTACGAACAGCGAAACTCCCGGTAGAAAAGAGGTGATGATGCCTCCAACGAGCCCAAACACGAACCCCCTTGTCGGACCCAGGAGTATCCCAAATAGTGGAGCAATACAGATAGTCAATGTGAGTTGAGCGAGTGGGCCTGCAGCTCCGAGAAAAGCACTGATAGGAATCAGTGCACTAACACAGTAAACAGCGGCGAGTACCACTCCTACCGTATACTGTTTCGTCGCAGTTGCACCACCCACGAGTTCCATCTCTAGGTCTTCGTGGTCAGGTTTTTCTTCAGTCATTTGTTTCCACTGCTCGTTCGCCGTGCGAATGTCGTACCTTATCATGATTACGCTTTCTGCTAAACGAAACCAAGAAAAGGGAGCCCATCGGAGCTGACTTGGCGTTCAGCGAAGCTTTAACAACTTTCGCACAAAGTCAGACTGAATCGAGATGGTCTTCTCACGTCAACTCACACACCAAGAACTAGAGAAACTCCTGACTATGCAGGACTTTGTAAGGTCAGCACATGCTGAAAGCGATAGCCATGATTACTCTCATGTTTTAACTGTATGTCGATACGCGATTCAAATTGCCAAGAACATAGACGAAGAGGTTGATCCATTTGTCTGCATTGCCGGGGCCCTTATGCACGATATTGGAAAGACAAATCGAGTATTCTCTCACATTCACGGACTCTTCGGAGGCACGTTGACAGAAGAATACCTAGATGGTATTAAGATAGAACCAGACCTTCGAGACTCGATATGTCGTGTCGTGATACGCCATACACCAACTTCTATGATACCACCTGAAACTTCAGAGGAGAAAGTGGTCTATGATGCTGATACGCTGGACAGATTGGGCTTGATGGGCCTCATGAGAGGATTCGTTGGAAAGACAGGCAGTTTGGAGCACATATTGACCAAGTATATGGACAAGCGAAAAGATGACTATGACAAGCTTAACTTTGAATATAGCCATGAGCTAGGCGATGAACTACATCGAGAGTTGATGGACTTCGTCTTTGTACTTGAGGAACGTCTATCCTCGAGAATGTCATCCATAGAGGACATATTTCACAAAGAAGGGCTAGTATAGGACGGTGTGAGAGCATGACGAGCGACTACGAATCAATGACCAGGGAAGAGAGACTCAAGCGAGCATCGCGCCATCTCTTCTCAATGGGTTTGCAGGATGCAGCTGACTCGCTTTGCCGGGCCAATATGAAGTACGGCTTGGCGAAGATTCACCACGTGCAGCACAGTCTTGGATTGAATCCATCGGCCACTTTCATCGGTGCACCCGATTCTACAATAACGCGTAATGTGCGAAGATGGAAGAGCGGTTTTGGCTATGGTGGAAAGTTGTCATGGGGGGACGGCATGGAGAAACTCATCATACTTGACTCAATGCCAAATGCGTGTGGAATGCTGGTAGGAGGACTAGAAGAAGCACCCCCAATGGATAAGCTCGTAGAGAGTGTAAATACTGTTCTGAGCAACGAGGAGGTGCTTGATAACATACGGATCGAATGGGACTTCGCTGCTGGCAACCATTTCATCGACATTTATGAAGTGCGGCCCCTGTCAGAGGAGTTTGATTTCGATTGCAGATATGTCTTCATTGTTCATGGCTCCGTTCCTGAGCTGAAAGGAGATAATGAGAGCAAGTTTGGCTTCGGTTTATACTCCCATAAGAGCAAGTTGCTGGGTGAAATGGCTGAAGAAGTGAGTACACCCTATGGACCAGCTCGGATCTTAACTGACGACGGTGCATCTCAGTATCTTGGCCTAAACGACTTCGCATGCGAACTGAGCAAGAAGAAACGTAGAAGAGCGGCGGAACTGCTGTTTGATGATTTCACTGAGATCTCTAACCCAATCCATCAGGGACTCATCAACATGAACGAGCACATACTCGGATGTCAGGACACAAAGACTGCTGAGAACAGGATTCTACCCATCACATTGAGGTCAGATCTTCCGGCGTATCTAGCCGTGGGTAACACAAATCTCGACGAGGATTCAATTGAGCATCTGGGATTCACGAAACGTTCTGAGAAGTATGCTGTCAAGGACAGGCTCCTTAATGCCAATATTCTCCCTCATGGCGGAGGGTACAAGTATCCAAGCATGCTGGGAATAAAGAGAGTAATGGAAACAGAGACAGGGACCAGATATTACGTCACAGAGCACGCAACAGGCCAGGAATCTGAGAAGGTATTCTCAAGCCCCCGTGAACTGGAGTTCACATATAGAGGGCAGGAGGTTCTTTGGAAGGCTGTGGAACTGAGGCTCTGCAGCGTTGTTGCGCGATTAATGCCACGAGTTATACTCAAGGTATGAGTGTAGGCCATTGGATCTGAGATGCAGGGTAAAACGTTTTAGGCGGTCTGTATCCTCGGCGGTCGTTGCTCCGGAGGATTAGAATGTGT
>JBHLRV010000221.1:0-3945 GCA_048882205.1 Candidatus Thorarchaeota archaeon
TGGAACCTGCGAACTTCTGGCAGGTGAGCAGCAGTGGCCACCGAGGGCATGAGACTACGGAATCGCTCCAACTGAGGAGGCAGAAATGAGGCAACAACTACAGAGTCCTCACGCCCGTAGTCCCTGATTGCTTCTGCGAGCACTGCCGGCGCTTCTCCATCAGGACTCTTTATGTCAATGTTGAACTTGCAGTCCGGTAACGCCTCAAATGCCTGCTGAATTGTTACAACACTGAGTCCTTTTCCTCTGAACGGGAAACTAGTGCCGTCTGGTGAGAACAAATAACCTAGGTCCAACTGTTGTAACTCTTCGAGTGTACTCTCACTTACTGTTCCGTCGACGCCTGTTGTCCGTCTGAGGTCGTCATCATGGAAGAGAACGAGGTAGCCATCTCTTGTGGTCCTTACGTCTGTTTCTAGGGTGTCTACTCCCACCTCAAGGGCGGACTTCATGGCCAGTAGAGTGTTCTCCGGCGCTCTCTCTGGATCACCGCGATGAGCCATTATCAGGGGACGAGCATCGCCGAACATCCACGCGTCTGCCATTGTTACATCCTTCATGCAGCTCGGACCTGAAACTCAATCAAAGGAGTGGGCACTGTAGTCGCCATGGAACTCTGTGGGCAATTCCCTCAGGAGTTCAACCAGACGGTCAGTCGCTTTTGCTGTCTTCAAGAGCCTAGGCATGTTTCCCTTTATCTTCAACTTACGAGTGATGAACGCTCGATTTGCTCCGATCTTGCCAAGAAGAATGTCAACCCAAACGCGATATCGAGCGCTCAGGATGTATGAAGTTTCCTTCTCTCCTAGCCAGATGTCGGTCATCTCTCCCTCCTTGATTTCAAATCCGACGATGAGTGTATTGTCAACTCCCTTGTCAGGTTCGGCTTGCAGTACCAGTGTATATGAGTCTGCGACTTTGGCTGCCAAGGTTCTGTACGCATCATCATCATTCAGTTTCTTCTTGAACTCAGTCAGATAAGCGTCACTTCCTAGTTCTATTCTCTTTCCCATTTCAAATCCTCCTCTCATATTTCTACTATGACTTTGATGTCTGAAGAATTCGGGTTCGCAAGTGCCTCAAAACCATCCTTCTCAACTCGTTCAAGAGATATTGTCCTAGTTATCAGTGGTTCGACTTTGATTCTCCCACTGGCAAGTAGCTCAATTGCCTCTGGAAACTCGGCATAGCCCAAGTAGCTGAACTGGATTGTGAGTTCGTTCAATACTCCTGTCATGAAGTCTGCCTCAACCGGTTCTTCTGTTATTCCAAGTACCAGTATTGTACCTCCTCTCTTCACCATCGAGAATGCCTCTGATGTAGGTTCTGCTTCTCCAGTACACTCTACAACCAGATCGACACCATTTCCATCAGTGAGTGCCTCTATCCTGAGGGGCAGAGACTCGTCCTTCGGGTTTAATGCCACATCGGCGCCAGTTTGGGCGGCAGCTCTGAGCCTTGCTGGCTTCACTTCCGAGGCATAGACCTTGGATGCTCCGTTCATCTTCGCATACTGGATGCTCAAAAGGCCAATAGGCCCGGCTCCCAAGACTAGAATGTCCATACCTTCACTGAACTCTACTGAGTGAAAGCCCTTTATGGCCACCGCAAGCGGCTCCACGAACACTCCTGACTTGTAATCCAGACTCTTTGGGAGAGCATGAAGTGCTTTTTCTGGAAGTGCCACAAGCTCGGCTAGTCCCCCATTCATGGATATGCCAATCATCTGCATGTCATCGCACAGTGAATGTCTGAGTTTCCTGCAGTAGTCACAAGTTCCACAAGGAATCAGCGAGCTCGGGACAACCCTGTCGCCTACTTTCCATTCATTCACATTGCTTCCTACCTGCACAATATCGCCTGTGAATTCATGACCCATTATTAGTCCCGATTCGTACATTCCGTACTCCCATGCACTTAGGTCTGTGCCGCAGATTCCAACGAATTTGGGCTTGACCATTACATCATGAGGACCCAACTCTGGTTCAGGTACATCCTTGACCCGTATTTCCCCTGCACCTTCGTAGACAGCAGCTCTCAACTAGTCCTCACCTGGCAACTCACAACCCTCAAGCCAGATTGAGGCAACTGATGCGAAGTCGGGAGGGTCGAGATGGACCTCTGGATCAATGACCACGTCTACTACGGATGGCAGTCCAGAGTCCTTTCCCTTCTCTAGCGCAGGACGCAAGTCAGCAGGCTTCGTGACCCTTGTTCCGAAGCACCCCATTGCTTCAGCGATCTTGTCGTACCTCACGTCAACGAAATCGACTCCAACATAGCGTCCCTCATATAGTCCCTTCTGGCCAGCCTTAATCATGCCATAGGCCCTGTCGTTTGCGATTACAATCGTGAATGCAAGACCAAGACGTCTAGCTGTTTCGAGTTCCTGAGCGTTGAACATGAAGGCTCCATCTCCTGAGATTACGTAGACGTCCCTATTCGGATGGGCAAGCTTGGACCCTATTGCGTAACCTGTTCCCACTCCAAGATGGCCTGAGTCTGAGGGCCAGAGGAATGTCCTGGGTTCATAGATTCTGTTCAAGTACATTGACCAAACCACAATGTTTCCTCCGTCGACAATGGAGATTGCATTCCGGGGGAAGAAATCGCGAACTTCTTGCACCATCCTTAGAGGGTGGATTGGAACTTTGTCCGACTTGCCTTGTTCGATGAAGTCATCTAGCCAGTTTCTTTGTGCCTCAAGGCAGTCAGCCGTTTCAGGCCTAGGTTTTGATTTTGGCTTTCTCTTCACGAGGTTATAGAGACTGGCTAATATGCTCTTCGCATCACCGACTATAGCCAAATCAACAACACGATTTAGCGCAATCATCTCGGGTGCTATGTCTATTTGTATCAGTCGTTGATCTTCACATTCTCCCCATCCTGGAGGTCTGCCCCAGAAGTCTAGGTCTCCAAGTCTTCCTCCCACTAAAAGTGCCAAGTCGGCCTGGCATTGGGCCCCTATGGCCCCAAAACTTGCTGGTACGAGTGAAAGTGGATGGTTCTCAGGGATAGCCCCTTTCGCCATGAGAGATGTCGTGACCGGAGCTTGGAGATGTTCTGCAAGTTGTATCAATTCTTCAGATGCATTCGAAGCAAGCACACCTCCTCCTGCATGAATGATTGGAAACTGGGCCTTCATCAGCATATCTGCTGCTTTTGATATCAGAGACGGATCACCTGCTGGGGGTCGAGTCATCCTATACCTCTCTGCTGGAACAATACCGTCCTCCAGAGTGCTATCATCGCACTCCAAGAATAGAACGTCAGCCGGAAAGTCCAAGAATACTGGCCCGGGACGTCCTGACAGTGTTTCTCTAAAAGCCCAGTGTACCAGATGTGGTATCCTCTGCCAGTGCGAAACCGTTGCTCCCCACTTGGTAATGGGTCTGAACAGATTTAGCTGGTCCAAACCTTGTGTACTGCCATGGTCTGGGTGTATCCTCCATGACTGATTCTGAGCACAGAGCACAACCATGGGAATGCTGTCAGCGAAAGCAGCGTACACTCCTGGAACAAGGTCTGCAGCTCCTGGACCCACAGTCCCCAGGCATATTCCGGGTTGTCCAGTTGCTCTTGCCCAAGCATCTGCAGCATGCGCAGCCGCTTGTTCATGTCGAAATGTCACGAACTCAATTTCGTCAGAAGTGTGAATGGAGTCCAGAAATGGGTAGATTTGGTCTCCCGGAACACCAAAGACGTAACGTACCTTCTCCTGCAACAAGCACTTGGTCAGAACCTCGCCGCCGGTCATCATTGTCAACGTTCTTCGCTCCTCTCTCCTCAGAGAACGTTCAAGTAATGCGTTCGGCCAGATTTATTCATTGCGAGAAGCTCAAAGTGCTGCCTGCGGGAATCTTAGGTTGGGAACTCTTCAATTGAATCTACAGACGACCTTCATTGGTCAGGTGATGCTCTTCTTTGTACTACATTCTAATGCTG
>JBHLRV010000222.1:0-3923 GCA_048882205.1 Candidatus Thorarchaeota archaeon
GTCTTTCTACTTGGACTGGCAGCATACCGCGTGTGGCCCATGGGCAACCTTATGGTCTACATAGCTATGACTCTACTGCTTGCCACCTTTTGCTCCGGAATAGGAGTGGTCCTGGGAGCTATACTCCGCAACTCGGTGTACGTGGTCCCAGTTGCCGCACTTGGTGCTCTCTTCTATTGGCTAACCGGGGGCGGAATCGCCCCCCTCGAGATGGCCGGGATGGAGTTCGTGACGGTAAACGAATATCTGCCGTTTTCCAATGCCTATCGTACATTGGTTGAGATGTTTATTCAAGGAACATACAGCACGATAGTGATTGATTTCGCCGTTGTGGGTGTGTTCGCAGTTGTGCTCGTTCTGATATCACCAATGCTCGCTGATAGACTGGGCAAGGTGAACTTTGGCAGAAGGCTGAATCAATTGAGTGAAAGACGACACAGGTCACCCTCTCATCGGTGAACCGATGGCATAGATTCTGTCTGAGAATTCAATCTTCTCTCTTGTTCCTCTGACCATCCTCCAAGAATGACCCTTTTCCACAAGACCACATGCCTTGTAGACTCCAATCGCTCTTCGGCTGGTTTCTAACACACCTGCTCTGATCTCCAGTCCTCCCGCCTCTACGGCGAAGTCTCGCAGGAATTCTTCCGCCAATTCAGCGTGGGCTGACATTATCCAAGGTGCCAACCGTACATGACCGTGTCGTTCACTGCCCATCATATATCCAACAATCTCATTATCTACCTCAGCCACGCTCGAGAATTCTGGACAGGCAGCCAGGCCATTCGAGATAAACAGGAATCTGCTTGCACCGAAGTGTTTTCGGTCTATCGATAGAATATGCATTAGGTCTCTGCCCTCCATCGGTCTGATTTTCAGAGACCTTCTGGGTTCGATGCGCCCTGCTAGCCTCAGAGACCGACAGACCTTATTGAAACCAAGTCTCTCATAGAGAGGAACTGCTGCCGGAACGCTATCAAGCATCAGAACATCAGTTCCCTTGTTCTTTACGTATTCCATGGCATGTTCCATCAGTTCAGCACCTTTGCCTTGTCCTCGAAATTCATTGACGACAATTAGATTCCCTATGGACGCGAAGTGTCCGTATGACAGTGCGCACACCATACCAATTGGGACTCCTTCCTCCTCTCCGACAAAATTACCGTTCGGGTCGAAGAGAAGCAGTTCTTCGAAATCTCTCTTGATGCTGCTCCACCCCTCTGCCTCAGTCAAGCTAATTGCAAAGTCCAAATCAGCTGATGTCATCTCTCTTATATCCAAGGACTGTCTTCTCCTTTGAGATTCCCATAGGAAAGTCTACAGAGGCCCTGAAAAGTTTCTCCCTGGGCACGATATGGTTGACGCAGTACTGTCAGTTTCCTCGGGCTAAATGCGTGAGTCTGACTCCCTGCTGCTCACCCAGAAAATCACAAACCCGGCCAATGACATCAACATTGCAAAGAAGATGATTGGAGTATACGCCGGCCAGATTGAATACAGCGATGCTGCTATGATAGGTCCTATCACCATGGAGATTGACATCGTGGAACTGAGCAATCCTGAGGCAGTCGATCTGTCATCGTTTCGCTCGGTCACGTATTTTAGCGCTCCAACGTAGAGAGTTGCCCAGGCAAAACCAAGCAGAAACTGTGATGGAATTACTTCAAGTATGTTAGTTGCAAGCATGAACCAGCCAAAAGTGGCCGCAGAAGAGAGCATGCCCGCCAAGATAAGAGGCCTGGGTTCAAACCTATCAGTCAGTCCAATCATGACAGCAACTTGAGCGATTGAGTTCATAGACTGTACCACGCCAACCATGAATGGATCGCCTCCCAAGTCTGTGAGAAACAAGGGCCAAAGTGTCCAGACCGCAGACGCACTGCTGTGACGAACAAGTACCGCCAAGTAGACCGACCAATTCCGCTTGATGGTGGCAAACGGGAAAAGCGGGACGTGCACGGGAGCCCTCTCAAAACGTGGCAGTGTCATCGCAGCGGCAAATGCGATGGCCAGAAACAGGGATGACATCAGAAATGCAAAGTATATGTTGAACGCAGCTGCGAAGCCCGCAAGTAGAGTTCCCACTCCCCAGCCAGCTGCACCAAAAGAGGCAAAGCGTCCCATCTTCATGTCCGACTCAAAGGCGTAAGCTGCGAGTGCACCTGGATATGTACCTACTGAGAAACCACCTATCACTCTGACAACGAACAGGATTTCAGGGGTGCTGGCCAGTAGAAGAAGTCCAAAGCTCAGAGTTGCAGCGAGAAAGCCTACTTGGACAATAATCCTCCTGCCATAGATGTCTCCTGCTCTTCCAAAAATGTAGCTCGAAACGAAAGATGCAGCGGCGTAGGAGCCTACTAGAAGACTGACATACAGCTCATCCGCACCAAGTGTATCTCTTGCAAGGATTGGGATGTATGTGAATGACGAGAGCATAGCAGCTCCAGCCATGAGTTGGATTGTTTCAGTCTTCAAAGGGAGGTCACTGGATTTTCGGGCCTGTGTGCCTTATTTTAATCATGTTGTAGGTCGTAAAGCCAAAGAGAGTCGCAACTTCGAGCAAAGGCTTTTCACTTTAGGTACGCAATCATAGCACGAAGATAGGTGGTCGAGAGAAAGTATGGTTTCGCCTCGTGTCAAGTTCATTGCCATTACAATTGACGAGCTACTCCTAGTCCCGCTTGTCATTGTGATTATCTACTATCTTGCTCCCGAACTGACAGTACCTGTAGCCGCGATTATGGTTGTAGGAGCGGTTGTGTTTGTCGCTGGCAAATACTACCTCGTCTATCCATCACTATTGGAGGGAACTTACATGTCATATGAGTTGGAAGGCATGATCGGAACGGTAGTTAAGACAGTTACAACCACCTCAGGCAAAATCAAGGTTGGAGCGGAGATCTGGGACGCACGAAGCGATGCAGGTGAGATACCGATTGGAATGAAAGTGAAGATTCTCTCAAGAGATAGTATGATAGTTCGTGTGGAACCCGCCGAAAGGGACAACGTCTAGAAACCACACTCTGCACTCATTTGGACTCTTGGAGAAACAAAGATACTAGTCTATTAGTGGATTCGATATCGTCTAAAGTCACTGTTTCAAAGCTGCTGTGTGAGTAGCGACAAGGAACCCCTATTGTGGATGCGATCTGTCCCTGCAGTATCATCTGAAAGCCATCAGTTGCGTAGTTGTGGTACACTGCTCGCTGTATTGGAATACTGTTCTTCTCAGCTACCTTGATGATTTGCATGTTGAGTTCGTGAGAATAGTGCACTTGGCTGTCCTTTATCACCAGGACTGGACCCTTCCCCAAGGAAACACCGGCTTCTCCAGCAGTACCTGGGTAGTCATCTGCCAGACCTACTTCTAAGACGATTACACCGTCGACATCAAGGTTCCTTGCAACTGCGGCCGCACCTTTGGCACCCAATTCCTCCATTACTGTCGAAACGAAGGTGATTGTCGGTCGCTTGGCTTTCGTAACTTTCGCAAGTTCTTCTGCAAGCAAAATCATCATCGTGAGACCCACACGATTGTCCAAAGACTTCCCAACGACGTTCCGACCCACCTTGGCGAGAGTCGTATCGTATACGACAGGCGTACCAACATGGATGCCCATCTTATGGGCTTCCTCCTCTGAGGTTGCTCCAATGTCTAGGAAGACCTCCTCGTACGTTGGGATCGTCTTCTTGCCCTCAGGACCTGCAATGTGTGCTGTCTTGACGCAGAACGTGCCAGGAATCAATTTCTTCTCTGCCATTATTGAAACACGTTGACCAGGTAGAAGTCTGAGATCAGGCATGTACCCCGTCGTGTTCCATTTCACTCTAAGGAATCCTGATTTCTCGACATTGCTCACAAGGAAGCCTACCTCGTCCGCATGCGAAACTAACGCATAATGGACCTTCGACCCCTCCAA
>JBHLRV010000223.1:0-3923 GCA_048882205.1 Candidatus Thorarchaeota archaeon
CAGCGTATGGCATCACTGAACCTGGGTTCCATCTGCTAAACAGGAACGCTTTGCCCTATCTTCTCTTCCACAATGTTTTCGGATTCGCTTTTGCAATTGCAGTAGTGCTTCGCTGTACTGGGAGAATTTCCAGAAGAAAGACGCTGATACTAGGTGCACTCACAATGTTCTTTCCAATCACGAATGCACTATCTGCCATTCCCGTCCTATTAGAATGGTACAAGATTGGAATAGACCCACTCTTCTATGTGGGACCCATTCCAATCCAGTTGGCTATTGGTTTGTATATAATGAGAACTAGCTCTCCACCTGAATTGAGTGGTCCTTGGGATAATATAGGATAAAGCAGTACACATGTCGACTGTTTCTATAAGTATTATACAGATAGCAATGAGGGTTTTGTTCAAATTCGCCTTTAAGCAAAGACTAGTTCGCAGGTTCCTGCTTATTAGGCTTTCGAGATGGCAACGAGTTTGTACATATCGCTCTCAAAGAGATTGACTATCCTGATGATAGATGACGCAATTAGCAGGATAATAATGACCATTAGCACCCCCTCGATGTATCTCACCCACCGCTTGTTGATCATCTCTTTCTTCTTTGCTACCTCAAACCATGAGATCACTAAAATTACTAGAGGGATAACCAAGGCCTCTGCAATGTCGTGAATATGCTCCATGCCGTTAATATATACGTCTAAGAGAGCACAAAGTGCGACTATGAACCAAAGGCAGGTCATCCCTTTCGTTAATGCAAGCACTATCCCTTGGCTATGAAAGGTTTCTTCTTCGGTCATCCCCGCGACATCACCAGTGTGTTGTCTTTTGAGTTCAACTATGTTCCCTGCAACCTTCACTCTTTGCACACTTATGCATTTAGCCAACTGATGGTTCACTGTAGAAGGAGGTCAACACTTGAAGATTTCATTTAGATATGCCGCAAGGCAGGTGCTAAGTCGCGAAGAAACGCGCATTAGGCTTTCGAGATGGCGGTCAACTATCATTAGTACCGATTCACGAATAATAGTAATGGATCTAGTTTCCACTGCGTAATGAGTTTCCGATGACACAAGGTTCTCTTCCAAAGATGAGCTAGGGAAGCTCTGAGATGACTTTCAGAGCATCATCCATAGGAAAACCAACAAGAGTTTCTGTTTTTGCTATTCCTCCAGAACCGAGCATGAACAATCCTTTCAGTGATGCTTCAACAGATGGCGCTTCAACAATTGCAACATAGTCGTATCGACCCATCGTATAGTACATGCTCTTGATCTCTGCCCCTATAGATTTCGCGATCTCCTGTCCATTGTTGAACCACTCTTGAGACTTCTTAATGTTCTTGACTCCTTCGGCAGTGAACTTTGCCAGAATTACGAAGGTTGGCATGATTGCACCTCTTTGAGTAAACATAATCTATAGTTAAGCTTACATTTAACCCTTTTCAGAAAAGGGGAATCGAGTTGGGAACTCTAACTCATTGATGCTTGATCACTTAATGCTTGATGCTTAGAGATAGCGAGTGATTATGTACTTAGACTCAGACGGGACAATCAGATAAGAGCGAGGTAGTTCAGCAAGATCAGAACAAGTTTGACACCTAGTTGCCTTCCTCGGCTATTTATTCTCCAATGTGAACACTTCCACCCACGACAATGACTTCTGCAAGAAATGTACACTACCACCCACTTCAATCGCACAGATTTCTCAATAGGGAGGCCCAACATCCGGAACTCCATACTATTCTGAACAACGATGAAGTCAAAGAATCCAGCCCACAGCCCCTCTGGACCTTGGTGAGCTTATCCCGCTTGGAACATTGGATGAGCACACAAGTCCCATTCTCATTCTATTTTAGGTCTACGAAGATGATGACAAGTCCGCAGGCTCGATCATCATGATTCACAATAGTTAAAACTGATGTGCCCTTCGTAGTAAAGATGAGTTATGTATAACGGAAAACTAGTGCGACTTCGACGTCTTGAATCTGCTGACGCTCTCACAATCCTGACTCACTGGAACAATTACCAGTTGAGACAGTATCTTCCTTCTCCGTTACCTACGAGTCATGACGAAATGGTAGGCTACATAGAAACAGCAAACGAGTCCTTTGGAAAGCGAACGGCGTTCACCTTTGGAATCGAAACTCTTGAGGGTGATAGACTCGTCGGTCTAATCAGTTTCACAAACATTAGCTGGATAAGTAGCAATGCAGAGGTCGGGGTACTTGCCATATTTGACCCTCAACACTGGAGTCATGGGTATGGCAAAGATGCTATGATTGTGGCACTAGACTTCGTGTTCTCAACCTTAGGCCTCAACAGCGTTTACCTCTGGGTCGCTTCATTCAACGAGCGTGCGATAAGCTTCTACGAGAGATTGGGTTTCTCGGTGCAAGGGAAGTTGCGTGAATTGGCCTATCGTAACGGCAAGAGATACGATGTCATCACGATGGACATTCTCAAATCTGAGTTCCTGAAGAAGCATGGCATCCTACCAAAATGATGAATCTATACAGGAATCATTAGAAGTCTTCAAGTGAAGTCTGTTCAACAGACATGTGGCTTATCATTTTCTCGAGTTTCTGAGTTTGCCGCTCGCTTATTGTGCGCATCAGACTGAGCATCTGCAGAGCGTTGAGGGGCGCATTTCCACTGAAGTGGTTGTTGAAGTAGCCCAGGACAGATTCGGCTCGATCTGTGATGTTCTCGAGACGTGGTTTCCATTTCTCAAGCTCATCTAAAGAGTAGCGATAGTTGTACCACGGTCTTGTGCCATGACCGTGCCACCTCACATAGGCAAAATCTGCTGTCACACGGAGATCAATGGGCAGCTTTGGCTCATCAACGATAACATAGGCAGTGCCATAGTCCTCAATCAACTTATACACTGAGTTGGACAACCAGCTCTCATCGCGGAACTCGATTGCATAGCGGAAAGAAGGATCCATCTCTGACAGGAATGCTTCGAGACTGGCCATCTTGGATATCTCCCATGGAGGTAGCTGAATAAGCAATGCCGCAAGTCGATCTTCAAGGGGTTTCATCAATGAGAAGAACTCGTTCAAAACCTCCCCCCCCTCCCCCTTGAGCTCAAGACGATGGTCGTGGGTCACCTTTCTTGGGATTTTCGCCGTGAAGAACTTGTTGCCTTTCAAAGTAATGAGGTGTTTTACAAATGTGGGTCTTGGAAGTGAATAGAATGTCGAGTTGATTTCGGCTGTTTGGAAGACTGCGAGATATTGTTTCAGAAGGGATTTCCTTGAGTGATAGAACACGTCTAACCAGCCAGTCTTGTCAACATATGACCAACCACTTGTGCCTAGGTGGAGACCCTTTCTCATCATCCTCACATACAGACTCCGACCCTTAAGGTTTCTATCTTGTGGCTCTGGATGAAGAGCAACGAGAAACTATTGACCATATCTCGGAACACCTTTAAGACAAGGACCTCTGCGAAGCTCGGTAGACGGCATAGCGGTGAGAAGCATGTCTGAACAAATCGAGTATGTGGAACTTAGGTTTGTTGACATCCTGGGGCGTCTGAAGGCAATGACAGTGCCTTGCGAACCAGCTGATACCGTCCAAGACGTCGCGAAGGATCCCATTCTCGTTGAGGGCACCAGCATTGATGGTAGCTCTATTGTGGGAATGTCAGCAGTAGAGGCCTCTGATCTGCGACTAGTCCCAGATCCAGGTTCTCTAATGGAGCTGCCCTACTCGGCGCAGAGGATTGCAGCAGCAATGTGCTTCGTCGCCGAAAAAGACGGGAATCTGAGTCACGAGCCCACGCATCCACTGGACTCGAGGGGTGTTCTTCAATCCGTATGCGAAAGATACCTCCCGAAGAACATGCATCTGAGGGTGAAAGTAGAGCCCGAGTTCCATTTCATCACAGGCGAAGGCGAACCAATCGACGGCGCAGGCT
>JBHLRV010000224.1:0-3918 GCA_048882205.1 Candidatus Thorarchaeota archaeon
GCAGAAGCGACCATGACCGCGATTGAGGTAGTTCCTGGGATATATGCTGTCAGGGGAAAATTCGCTGATGAGTTCGGTTTCATTACTAGCTACCTTGTCGTTGATAGCGACTGCGTCCTGGTCATTGACCCTGGAACAGCTGGAGATCCAGGAGATAGAACACTATATGCGATACGTGACCTTGGGCTTGATCCGCGGAAGGATGTTACAGGTATACTATGCACTCATGGCCATCCAGATCATGTCGGTGGTGCGTATGGTCTCAAGAAAGCAACGAATGCTCCAGTAATGATACATACTGGCGATGCAGATGTTTTAGAAGATCCTCAGCTCTTCATTACGGAACGACTCGCTCTTGATTTCTCAGAGCGTCTATCCATGAAGTTCGACAGAGGTCCTTTGCGAGTAAATTACAGAGGTCTGAAGGCAGACCGACTATTGACGCATAGGGATCAGGTTGTTGTTGGAGACCTTTCACTGGAAGTATTGCATACTGGAGGACACTCCAGCGGACATATTGTCTTCCACGACAAGGCTCGGAAAGCTGTTTTCACTGGTGATGAAGCCAGCAACTTCCCAAATGACCCAAGGAAGTTCTACCTTGACCTGACAGGAAGCATCTCATCAAAGAGTGCTGCTTTGGCCACCTTGAAGTCTCTTAATGCTGAGTACCTTCTCCCATCTCATGACGTCCCTCACCTCTTTGGTGACGTCAATCTACTTCTAGAGCAAGTGAGTGATGGAGTTATTCACTTCCAAGACAGTCTTCTTCATCACCTGAGTGCACGCGGTGAAGCTGATGTTGAGCAGCTCGTGTTTGACACTAAACAATCCCGAAGCGTTCCCATTCCAGTAACTTACGAGCGTCTTCTCTCCACCACGATTCAAGTTGTACTCAAAGGTCTGGAGAGTGCTGCTCTTGTCAGGAGTGACAGCAAAGGAATCTGGTTTCCTTCTTAGTATTCGCATAGGCCATTCAAGCTACATTCAATAATCTGCTGTGTGGTTCTCTAGTATCTTGGTTCGATATCTCAAGGGACCATTCGAATCATGAGGACAATTCGTTTCATAGAAGGCGGTCTTGACATGAGTAGATCCGACAAGAAGGCTGACACTCCGAGTACCGTTGAGGCCATCCGCATGGCATCAGCATCAGTCATTGGGACGACCACCAACCTTGGCTATCCACTTGGTAGTGCAGTCGGTACTGGCAGTATGATGGAAGAGAACTCAGAAACGGTCGCTATGAATATAGCCCCATTAGTCTTCGCTGTAAGAGATTCCTTGAGTAATGCTGAGGGACTTGAGCTATTGTCACTCGAATGGGATCTGATTCGCACGCCAGGCCCCGGAGTGCTGCCAGAACAGTTGGTTGTTGCCGGAGGGATATCGGAGGGTGTGGGTTCACATGTGATTGTTCTAAGCTGGGAGAAGGGGGTTGTTGATCCCTTCAAGATTGACACTCATATGAAGAGTCTCTCGAAGAAGATTGCTGACATTGAGAGCGCCGTCATAAGCAATGGAATGAGCTATGAAACTCATGGCCTTCCGATACTCCGGAGGTTCAACGACCGTCTAAATCGTGTGACATTTGTGGAAATGCTAGACCGTCAGTTTCAGGGATCTTGGGACTCTCTTCAGATTAAGCCGGAACACGTCGACAAAGAAGCAGTTGTTACCATGAACTTTCGAGATGACTTCACTCTTCTTCCGCCTGGTCCCAAGATTACCGAGCGCACACTCTTTGAGTTCCTTCTGCCGAGGGAGAAGGATGAGGCACTCCTGCGTCACTTCCCGCATCGGGTTCTTACACCAACGGGTCTGGAGGCATTAGCAGTCAAGGTTCCAGAAGCTGGGAGAGCAATTCTGAACGAATTGAACATGTATGCTTACAGTATAGAGGAATACGACATTGCCAAGGCTGCAATCGGTCTCTTGGCCGAGTTTCTCGGTCGTCACGAGCTGGGCCTCAAGGACTCAGCAGATGTCCAGAAGCAGCTGAAGGAGTTTTCCAGCTTGCTGTCTGGAGCCGTAAATAGTTTCAGCAGCATCGCAGAGAAACATGTCGTATCGGGAAAGACTCTATCACTTCCAGAACACAAGTCTGAGCTTCTTTCACAGATAGAACTTCATAGTGACGATTTTGCAGGATTTCGTCACTCTATTGCGAATGAACTGGTAGAACAGATGATGAAGTCATTCCAACGAGAGTTCTTCGATGTGAGGGAGATTAGGGCTTGGCGTCTAGGAAGTGCAACCTCTTACTTCATCATCTTCGCAAGACGTGTGGCACAATACTTCACGGATGAACTAAGTCAGTATATGTTGATCACTTCTGCTCGACAGGCGTTCTCGACAGTACTGCACGAATTCCAAGAGGAAACAAAATCACAAGCGTCGGATATCACAGACGAGATTCTCTTTGAGAAGTTCTACTCTGAGCTCAGAGCTCAAATGAACGCCATCATTGACAAGAAGACCTACGAAGGACAGACACACGATCGATATGATGACATGCTTGGAACGATCAATAAGGAAATGACAGAAGCCTTCGGTCATATCGATATGTGGGACCTTATTGGCTTCAGTGATGTTGCGGGGATTGCCAGGGATGAGATTGCCAAGAAGTATGCGATTGAACAAGGCAGCAAGGAGCTTCACAGTACTGGTCAGTCAATATCAGAGATTCTGGAGGCATTCGAGAGTCTTGTCGTGGAAGTCATCCCCAATGTCGCTGATACCTTGCTGTCAAAGCCACTTCTCAGGAAGACGATTGATCGAATAAGAAATGAGAATGCAGATCTTACAAAGGAACTTGCAGAGTTCATTGAGAAGGGTACTCAGAAGTCTGATGTATGGAAGGAAGAGGCCCGTTCTTGGATCAAGGCATACGCTGAGTCAGTTGATCCACAAATGAGCGCACCCGAACGCATTCTGACCCTGCTGCGGTTTGTGCACACAAAGGTTGGTCTTGGATCGACAGCACAGGCAATAGTGGACAAACTGACTTCAGAGGCTGACCTACGCGAGCGAGCCTATCAGATGATTGTGGAGGAATGGGAGGAAACATGCAGGAGGCTTGAAGCGGAAAACGAGCCCATTCGAGACAACAACAGAAAGCGGGAGGAAATGACTACACAGACTGAGATTCAGTTCAAAGAGGAGATGGCCCAATACGAATCAGAGATGGAGAAATATCGTCAGGACATTGAGGCTGCAAGATTGTTGCCAGAAGATGAACCTCAGCCAGTCATTGAGAGGCCTCAGAGGCCCACGTCTCTGGACGTAAGACTTGTCGAGATTAACAATCTGTATCCTCATCAAGAAGAGAAACCTCTCCCGCCCAAACCCGTAGCTCCACCTGAAATGTTTCACTACGTGGAGCTAAGAGATCTCCTTGCGGAGAAACTAAGCAGGCTGGACGAAGCCCAAGAACGAATGCAGTCGCTCTTTGCTGACCGACTTGAGAAGATGCAGTCCGATGCCGTCACGGCTTCTGGAGAGGTCAAAATTGAGCTAGGGGATGACCTGCTGGAGTACCTCATAGATTCTCGTATTCGAGGGCTCAGTAGACTCATACCTCGAGCGAGCAGAGCATACCTACGAGACCCAAAGAAGCCTGAGCTAATCTACTTGGTGACCTACGAACATAGTGGGAATGAGCTGATCGTGACGATAGGTGACAACTACCTAAGAGAAGGAGGTGCATGAATTGTCAAGTTCATGGGTGATCAAGACACGGCAGATGTCTGAGGCAGGCAAAGAGCTCATTCTTCGTGAGGCGTTGGCTGCTCACCTTAGGAGCTCCAGAGACCGACAACTCTTCACACAGATTGTACCCGACCCGCGTCCATTAGAGGACCTCCTCTCTGCCTTCGCATCCTTCTATCTTCAGAGTTACATGGGTGTACGCCTTCA
>JBHLRV010000225.1:0-3917 GCA_048882205.1 Candidatus Thorarchaeota archaeon
GTCACACTCCTCGCAGCTCTGCTACTCTGTAGTTTCTTGCTTGTGACATATGTGCCTAGCATGCTGACAGCTCAACGGAGTGAGAGTGAGATTATACTCGGCACTCCGGACAACGACATCTCAGAAGACATGGCAATTGACAGTGAGGGTAATGTGATTGTTGTAGGGAGGACTGAAATTGACTTCAATACTGGTAGATTCTTCATGGTGAAGGTGTCCTCCGAAGGCCATGAGCTATGGAGAAAGGTCTGGAACGAGTCTGCCAATGACGTGCTTGTCAGTGTGGCAGTAGATTCGCTGGACAACATCATTGTCGCAGGAGCTGTCCGGAGTTCTGACCTGGATGAGCAAGAGGGCATTGTCATCAAGATGAGTCCAGACGGTGATGAGATGTGGTCTTTTGAGGTCCCGTATCTTCTTCGGTATGAGGGGATGTCCATCGTCTATACTCAGGCGGCAGACTTCTTGGAACTAGAAATGGTGCCTCAGAGTGATGACATCCTTCTGATAGGGAACATTTACGACAACGGTCACAAGACATTGTTGATGCGTTTCAATTCCTCAGGTTCGGTCATTTGGCAAAATGAGTGGTTTGGTCCCCCACATCAGAATGGGACCAGGGCCACCGATTCTTGGCTGACCAGCCAGAACGAGATCATGGTCACAGGTCTGATATATGAAACAGATGATCCATACTGGCCCTATGGCGGGCCATTCTTGGTTGCGTTCGACCTCAACGGTACCGAGGTCTGGAATCGCACTTCGGGCCTGTACTGGAGCAGTTACGAGATAGCTGAGGACCGGTTTGTCACAGCGACGCATGGTATGTCAATCGAGCAAGTAACCTGCTATACCTACGACCTCAATAAGACTTGGGAGTTTGATATCGAACCGGGAGAGTACTATTCCGTCATAGTCCGAGGATTCACTCTGAATGGGACAGACAACCTGATTGGGTGGGGCAGAGTCACAAGCCTGCTTGCGGGCTCATCGGTGACTAGGTTTCTCTCTGCGAAATTCTCGGGACCTCAGCCCCCACAGATACTGGTGTTCAGCTTTTCTCTGGATGGTGTTCTTGAGTGGACCGACTTCCTTGTACAGGGGAGGATGACCGAGCCCTGTGGGTGTGGTTTTGATGCTGAGAGTAGACTCATAATGGCAGGTCACACCAGTTCTTGGAGCTGGGAGGAGAATGACTTCATTGTGGTCTTCGGTTTTAGACCCACTCCTGTCCCACCAGACTATGACATGTTGCTGCTTGGCTTCTTTCCGATCTTCAACCTTCTCATCGTAGGAATTGTCAAAGAACTTGACACCCAATCGATCGTTGGGAAAGGCGGTCTCGATTCCGCACAGAGTGCGAAAACAACCATGAGCTTCACGAAGGCGGCAATTATCATAGAAACAGCTATTCTGATTGTCCTTTGGACGGTCCTTTTCGGGGTCTATGGCGGAGGTGGTCCACCTTCACCGATAGTATACCTTCCAGAATGGGTGTCCTGGTTATTCTGGAGTCTGCCAGTCGGGATCTTGACTTTACTAATCCTCTATCTTGGAATCTCGACAAGACAAAGTCGTGCTCAAAACTAGGATCTTCGAGGCTTGCTGTGGATGAGTCATCATAGTATATCAGCTTCAGCGTCTTCTTCTTCAATCCAGATTTCCTGTTCAGAGATATCGATAGAACCTAGCCGCTCGAGCCTCCTCTTAATGGAATCAGCTTTCTCTGCTTCCGATTGCTGACCGTGATAGAGCAAGAGGTTTGAAAGAATCATCGTGGCATATGGCTGATAGACTGAGGGCGCTCTTGCAGTCAAATCCTCTAGGATATCGAGGGCTTCCTGATAGCACTTCTCAGCTTTCGAGTGTTCATCAGATAGTTTGTGTGTATTGCCAAGGTTGTTCAGGGCAAATCCTAGACGAGCATTGTGCATCTCTGGTGATTTCTTGACCAGTTCTCTACGTATCTCCAATCCCCGCAGAAGTACTTCCTGAGCCTCAGGTAGCCTACTTGTGGTAGATAGCAGAACTCCAAGATTGTTGAGGGTTGTAGCCACGCTACTGAGAAAGACTTCCGGAGTCTTCTCAGCTAATGCTTGTCTGACCTCGAGTGCCTCACGCAGAGCTTCTTCTGCTTCATTATTCTCATTCATCTTCCTATCTAAGACGCCAAGATTATTCAATACTGTTCCCAGGAGATGCAAATGGAATATGTTCTCAGGATACTTCCGAGCGAGCTCTCGGCCGATGTCAAGCGCCCTGTGATAGAATTCGCGAGCTTTAGCTCCCTCGCCAGTCTCTCGAAGAAGGATTGAGTAATTGCTCAATGCCCAAGCTATGCACTTCTCATAAAAATCAGGCCAATCTTGGGACAGGCGGTCGTAATTCTCTAATGCTTCATCGTAGTATTCTGCTGCCTTGGAATACTGACGTATTTCATGACATAGGACTGCAAAGTCACTGAGAACCTGAGTATGCATGAACAGATACGCTTCAGGAGTTTCGGAGGCGGCTTTCTTGGATATCTCTAGAGCTTCCTTGTAGTGAGTTTCCGCCTTGGTGTAGTTTCCAACAATCCTCAGTGCAAGCGCATAGTATCTATGAGCTTCAAACAATTGAGAGTGATAAACACCTTCTTCTCGTTTTGTTATCTTCTGTGCTAGACCCAGGTTCCTACGAAGAATAGGCTCAGATTCATGAGGCCTCGAAGTCAGTCTCAATACGTATCCTAGAACCGTTAGGCTTTGCCACACAGTTGGATCTTCAAGCCCTTTGTCTATCGCACTTCTGCAAGCTGCTTCAGCCTCATCCATCCTTCCCGCATTCAATAGAACATAACCAAGTCTCTGCAGCGCATATCCCTGTTCACGTACATCAAGGACTGGTTCAGCCTTCGAGTCTACTAATTCTAGAGCCCAACGTAAGAGGTCGGCTGCTTTGTTCAATTGATGCAGATTCACCAAGAGCAAACTATAGAACCAGAATAGAGCCCTGATTTGGGCGCGTTTCCTCAGAACTGCTGGATCTAACTCTCTTATAATTCGAAGAGCCTCTTCATACATCGCTGCGGATTCAACGGGTTGTCCGATTCTGGCTAGTAAGAAGCCATATGATACAAAGCACTGTGCCAGGTAGACCCTGTTACTTTCGGAATCTGCCTCTGTTAGCTCCTTTAGGACATCAGTCGCCTCTCCTAGCAGGTGTTCTGCCTCAGCAACTCTATCCAACACAGTTAGGTGCAATGCCTTGTCCGAAGAGATTATCGTTCTTTCTCTCAGAGATTCGAAACTGATAGAATCATACAATTCCACGGCGGAACGATTTTGATACCGCCAGCTTAGGTTGTAGGCAGCATCAAGAGCATTCTCTATAGCCGATTCTGGGGAGTGTAGACCCTGGACGGAAATGGAGAGTCCCAGGAGTTTCATGTCCTCTTGTTCTTCTGCAGCCTTCTCTAGGAGCTCAGCGACTTCATCCGCCAGAACGCGAAACCGGTCACCAAGTTCTGCAACGACGAGGTCTCTTGCCAAGTCGTGCAGCACATAGGTTTCATCACCCCTATCTTTTGCGAAACTGAGGCTTACCATCCTTGTCCATTGATCCGTGTTCATAGTTGGAGCAATAATATTCATCACGTTTCGGTCGAAATAGGGGAGCAATCCAGCTCGATTCACTAACTCCTGAAGATCCTGGACCTCATTGAACAGTTTTCTCCAAGTCTTCAATCGAATTTCTTCAAGCGAGTCTGAGCGTAGACTCTCAACAGATGCAAGCGATAGGGAACCAGACTCAGACATATCACATAGCGTTCCAATGACGAATGGATTGCCTCCGCTCACACTGACTATTCTCTCTTGAAGCTCTGAGTCTGCTACCTTCCTCAAGTTCAGAAGCTCAATACAGCTCTCTCTGTCAAG
>JBHLRV010000226.1:0-3875 GCA_048882205.1 Candidatus Thorarchaeota archaeon
TCTATTCTCTTCCTTATTGCGTTCGCCGACAGTCCCAGCTTTCGCCCTAAACGCTCATAGGTTGTCCTGCAGTTCGCATCAAGTTCCCAGAGGATTCTTCGATCGGCCGAGTCCATCAAAGTCACATCCGAAGTCCTTGTCTATGTCCATTATGGGTGAACACCCTTGACATGACAAACAGGCCACGACTTTTTCGTTAGAAACGACGTTGTCGTTATGTTCAAGTTTCTGTTAAGTCTTAGCAGTTGTACAGAGGAGAAGTCCACGGTTCTGGAAAAAACGAATGTATCCTCTTCTGCGGCAAGTATCAATCACCATAGAGATAGCATGGTGCGGGATGAGCCCATGTCTGTCTTGACTTCTTTGTGAGGAACTCATTTCGAAAGCCCTTGTGAAACCTCTACAATCCGGCTTCATCAAGCAGGTTCTCTAGTGCAATGGTACCAGGCCAGTCAAACACGTGGCTGGAATAGAAGACCAGCGAAGCAATAGATGCCACGAATGGAGCCTTCCTGATTGCCCTAAGGATGACTTCGGCCTTTTCGAGTTCCTCAACGACGAATCTCGCAAAGATTGTCGCCGAGGTGGCTGAGATGAATGGTGACCAGAACTCCAGTGGGTATTCTTCTCTCAACCAATCAACGACAGACTGGGATTTGATCTCTGCGTCATCCCATTCGATTCGTACAAGAACTTCAGTGAGGCCGCCCGCACCAAGATACCAGAACACAGCTAGATCCACGCCGCCACCCTCTTGTAGTTCTTGCAGTGCTCTTCTGATTCTCCTGGCCGACAAGCCTATTCTTTTTGTCAGCTCTGTGACAGTCGCGCGAGGATCGTGTAGAAGACCCCTCAGGACCTTCATGTGTGTCGCTGTCAGTTTGACCTTCTTCCCTCTGGGATAGAGCAGAACATGAATCTCCACGTCGTTGACTGGCTCTAGGCCTCGCAAGAATCTTCCTAGGTCTGAGAGTCCTCGTGGGCCAACAGTCTGCGCAAAGACACAGTATAGGCTTCCGACGGCAGAAGCTACTGGACTTACCTGCATTACTTCAATCCTATTTCCAATCCGATCAACGAACTCCTTGGAGAACTCTGATCCATCCGTTCGAACAAGTGCGATAACCATGTCCGTACCCATCATTTCCAGAGAGAGACCCACAACGAATCGCTCAATCAAGCCCGATTCCAGAAGTCTACTGACACGCTTCTTGATGGCATTCGCAGTCATGCCGAGTTTGAGAGCAATAGACTGGTATGATACTCTGCAATTGGAGTCTAGTTCTAGGATGATGCGCTTGTCTAGGTTGTCCATGGTTGGAGCTTCCCTTCTGGTATCTCTGTCACTGAGCGGAGGATAGCGCAGAGATCTTCCGTTATCTTCCTCTCATAATCCTTGTCTTCTTTGGTCTTTCGACCTCCTGATATCTTCAACCTCGGCTCTTGGGTTCGACTTGCTTCTTCCTCTTCCGAGTCAATCTGCCTGATTTTCTCCTCAACCTTGATTCTGAGCGACTTGACACCTGGCGAGTGCCCGTGTTTCAGCGCCCTGACCGAAGTCTCCTTTGCCGCTTCTGGATTGTCCTTCATGAGCCAGTAGTCGGTATCAAATAGAGCCCGTTGGATTATGAATCCCGGCAGCTCGCTGTCAAGTCCATGCGTCTCAAGCCTTCTCATCCATGATTGAGCTGGTCGCACAATTGTGGATCATTCGGCTTCTTCAGCAAGTTCGACTCAACACACGCAAGCGTAAATAGACATCGGTTCAAAAAGGCTCGATCACCCTGTCGCTCGAACATCACCGGAGCGTCCTCGGCCAACTGAAGTGCATCTGGTAGGTTGCCCGAACGCTATTCAGAGGAGGGGAGGTTGCCCTTAAGAGGGGGTTGCCCCACAGGTGTTGTGGGAAGGATATCATGAAAGGCAGACTCAGAAAGTGGCCGCTGACAAGCATGAGCGGTGTCTTGGTAATCTTTCTTTATTGCGCCTTCACCTTTACTTCCTGGGCGTTCTACCCAGAGCCTTTCGGCCCAGTCACGCATTACCTAAGCAGACTAGGCAACTTCAACTATAGCCAATTTGGTGCATACTTCTACAATCTAGGCTGCATCCTCACAGGAATTGCACTCATTCCATTCTACATAGGAATGTATGTCTGGCACACTGAGGGAAGGCTTGGGAAAGTCCTAATGGTCGGCGGACAGATCATAGGAATCGCTTCGGCTGTGGCTCTGGTCATGATTGGTTTCTTCTCTGAAGATCAAGGGAGTCCGCATATGACGTCATCTTCTACCTTCTTCTTACTAAACTTCTTCGTGTTCATTCTTGTCAATCTTGCTCTTCTTCTTCATCCTAGCTTCATTAAGCCCATCGCACTCTACGGCTTGGCGATCAACTTATCGAGCCTGGGTCTTCAATTCACAATTGGTGGACCCATAGTGGAGTGGTTCACAGTATTTGGCGCTCTCTTGTTTGTTGGATTTCTCTCATACAACACACTAAAGCTTCGAAGTGCGCGGAAAACGCCTTGATTCTGTCATGATTCGTTCAAATGCATAATATCTTAAGCGTCTGTTTTCGCCAGAGAACCGCAGGTACACAAGCAAGAGGCGCCTTCTAAGACGTGGTCCAGTGAGGGGTCATTCCCGTATTGCAGCACCAACAGAGGAACACCCTAGTTTTGAGCAACCTGCAATTCGCACAAGCGAGAGAATACAAAATGAGTTACGACAGAGAGCCTATTGAGGCCACAGTGGCCGAGTTGCGGCCAAGAATGAAGAATGTCACAATTGCCTTCAAGGTAGTTGAGATGGGTGAAGAACGTGAAGTCACGTCAAGAAACGACGGGGCGACACACAGAGTACTAGATGCAGTAGTTGGCGACTCAACCGGGACAGTCCAGGTTCCACTATGGGATGACACGATTGATTCAGTTTCAGCGGGTACAACTTACACACTGAAAAACGGCTACACTGGACTCTTCAGAGGAAACCTCAGACTGAACATTGGCAAGTATGGAGAACTTGCTGAGGCTGAGGAACCAATAGAAGAAGTGAACATGGAAGTTGACATGTCAGCAGAGGAGCACGATGACTATCGACGTCGTCGAAGAGACTACGGTGGCGGCGGATACGGTGGCGGATACGGCGAACGTAGCGGTGGCTATGGTGGAAGAGACCGCGGCGGTGGCGGCTACCGTGGCCGTGACAGACGACGCAGGTACTAGTGTGACCAAACGCAGCTGACCATTTCTCACAACTGGCTACAGTTGTGAAGACGGGCATCCCGAATGAGTTGCCCGTCATTCTCCTTTTATCGTCCTGATTGGTAGTCTACCGCATCGAAACGTAATGCCTAGCTGTCAGAGATACCTGCTAGGAACTTTGCCATCTTCTTCTTCTCATCCACGTCATATTGTTTCAGTATTGCAACGTCCTCCATCTGAGGGCTTCCGCCGCCGTGAATTCCTGCAACTGCCATCACGCCTCCAATGTGGGAACATAGCTTGTCTGACAGTGCCCGATAGAGCTTGTAGATGTCTTCGGAAGGAACACCCTCTTTTCGCTTGATGTACTTCTGCAGAAACGGCCCAATGGCCTCGTCGAAGAAGTCCTTCTCAAGAGGCAGCGTAGCAGGCAGCCCACCTGCCAAATCAGCAAGTGTTTCAAGCTCATGGTAGTAGTTTCTTCCTGCGTGCTTTCGCCCTACATTACAGAAGATTGGGTCCGGTATCATCGTGCCGGAGTCATCCTTCGCCGCCTTGTAGGCAGCAGCGATGCCTGCGGCATAGACAAGCTCACCCACAGTGATCAGATCGGCAATCTTTGTCTGGACGTGCTTTTTCTCCTCAATCCCACTGTATTCACTCACCAATG
>JBHLRV010000227.1:0-3868 GCA_048882205.1 Candidatus Thorarchaeota archaeon
GAACGTACATGTTCTCCGGACTCTTGACGATGCAATTGAAATAAAGGAGGCAGTCAAAGGCGCAGGGAGAGAGATAATTGTTGGAGGGGGAATCTTAGGGATTGAGTTGGCCGCTGCTATCAAGAGGATTGGGGGTGATCCTATAGTTGTGACAAACGTCGACAAATTACTACCAATTCAGCTTGACGGCGGCGCGAGTGAGATTCTTCGTCAACATCTAGACAAGATGGGAGTACCAACACTGTTGGGTTTCACTTGCAAGGGAGTGGTTGGAGGCGACTCTGTTGCCGGAGTCATATCCACATCGGGTGACACGATTGAAGGAGACCTCGTTGTGGTGGCCACCGGCGTGCGCTCCAATGTGGAGCTCGCCAGAAGTTCGAATCTAAGCACATTGCGTGGTATTGCTGTGGATGACTTCATGAGGACTTCTGCTCCCGGCATCTATGCAGCAGGGGACTGTGCAGAGTGGAATGGCATTTGGTATGGGATAATCCCATGGGCTCTATCAACAGCGAAGATAGCAGCTCAGAACATGATTGAATCGGGAAGCGCCAGATTCAGTGGAATCACACCATCTAACACTCTGCAAGTGGCAGGTATCGACCTTACGTCAATGGGAGTTGTACATGTAGAGTCACCTGAGTATGATCAGATAGTGTCTGTGGATCGCGACAATGGGACTTACTACAAGGCTGTGACCAAAGGGAATGCTGTCGTGGGAGGAATTGCCCTTGGGAATCGGAAAGTTGCAATGAAACTGCGCACCATCGTTTCGCAAAAGACCGACATATCAGACATTCGAGATTCAATCTTCGAGGCAGAGTGAAACACCAGTGACCTGCTCCTCCGGAGTACAGGTGCGTTCTGAAAAAGGGCCAGAAGTCATCCTGGATTGAGAGTTGTTTCTCCCATAACAAGTGATTTCTCGGCGCTTAAATCGTAGCCTCGGACACATGAGGACAGTCTATCCTGCCGATGAGGTGTGATGCTGATGACGAGTACAGTGACTGAGGGGGTCGAAACCTCGAGTGAATCAGATTGCATCTGGTTTCGTCTAGACCTTATCACAATTGGGGCTCTGATGTTGGCTCTCGCGGCTGCCTGGAGAATCATAGATGTCTTTGTTCTGGGCCTTGGGAATACATGGATCAATATTCTACCTTCAAAGCTGTTTCCAATGCTAATCCTAGTCGGCTTCTTCTGGGTCTATAGAAGAGGTGAGACTCGAACAGTCCTCGGATTGTCTAGAGAACATCTCGGTTCGAGTGTCATTGTAGGATTCCTGGTGGGAGTCACAATCTACATCTTGATTGATGCTGGAGCCATTGTGCTGTACGGGCTCTATGTCGATCCAACCTACCCACTTGACTTCTCAATCCCCTACGCCGAACTTCTCTGGTATCAATTCATGTTCTTCTCCACGAACGCTGTCCTAGAAGAAACACTGTTCCGAGGGCTACTTCAAAATGGGCTCAAAACTCGAATCTCTGTCAGATGGGCAATATTGACATCTGCGTTTCTCTTCGCAATCTGGCACTTGGTCTGGCCAGTGGTGAACGCAACGCCGGATGGATTCGGCGTATCTGAGGCAGTTGGCATCATGGTGTTCTCAGTTGTCTTCGGGACTTTCCAGAGTGTGTACTACGAATGTTTCTCAGGTGGCAGAAGTCTTGTTGGTCCGATAGTCACTCACACATTGGTCAACTTCTTCAACGAGAGCTTCAGGATTGGCCCTGAACCCATGATACAGGGCCCAGATGTAGCCTACTCAAGTCCGGTCCTAACTGGCATGATGCTAGTCATGTTCTTACTTACCATGACGATATTGTTGATTGTCATGTCCAAGTTCCGCATTGGTCAGGTCGATTCTCTCCGAGAGCGGCTGAGAGGACAGTGAAGCTACGCCACGAGATTCATTCTCTGGGCTTAAATCAGCTTATCGGGACTAGATTGCGTTCATAGATTATTCGCGGTGTACAACAATGCAGACATTGAACGATGTTACTGTCACCTCAGTCTTGGTCACAATAGGTCTGTCAGTTCTGATGGCCGCCTACCTGATTCGAATGTGGTTTCATCAGGAACATAGACTCAATACAGACCTTCCGTTGATGTTTGGGATTGTCTTCCTGGCACAGGCTGTGAATAACCTGATCAGACTGCTCCCTATGGTTGGCATCCTTGAGATGACTTTGGAACTGTTCAGAGTGCGAGCTCTGGTAATCATCGCCACCTCGTTTCCTCTTCTAGGAGTTGTATTGCACATCTGGCTACCCGGTATACGCCGACATCACATGAAGATACTAGCTGCTCTCGTAACATATTGGGTGGTTGCCGCCCTTCTTGGGCCAACCGAGGAAACGATCATCCTACTAGTCATGCCTGTGATTCTCACACTGACCATTGGGATGGTTCTAACTTTCGCGGTAACTTGGAAGACCAGTCGTTTGAAGGAAGTGAGAAGCGATCTCATGGTAGTTTCTTTCATCTTTGGCATTCTGAGCCAGGTTGTGGCCACAGATATACTGCTCAACAATGTCTTGACAGCTTTGGCAACTCTATTGGCGACTCTTGGGCTCACCAATCCCTGGAGAAGTCGAAAGACTGTAGAAATGACAACGAGACCGACAATTGTTCCCCGTAGCAGATTGGCCTAATCGCCAACGAATCTTGGGCCCCGTTTGGTCAACCATTTTACGAGCTTATATCCGGTCTTCATGATGAACTATCGATATTGACCAATAGGTGAAGGTCTATGCAAGTTGTCTATGATACCAACTTCATTGCAAGCATCATAGCATCACTATTGTCAAGAGTTCTCGCGGTCTAACTGATTAGGTACTGGTTCCGACAGGAGAGTCGGCTGCTTACTGACCTGCCTTTGATGTTCGGAGTTGTATTCATTGCACATGCATTGAACCAGTCAATGGTTCTGTTCCAAGGCTCAGGATACTTTGAGGTCACACTCGATATGTTTCGCATAGGAGCCCTAATCGTAGGTGGTATAGCCCTTCCATTAGTTGGAGTTTTACTTCATATTTGGCTTCCAAGAATCAGTAGGCTTCACATTCGTATGATAGGACTGGTGGTAGCCTACTGGGTTTCAGTAGTCTTCTTAGGGCCGTCACAGGACATCATAATGCTATTCCATCTCCCCGTAATCGTCGTATTCATGAGTGGGATGATTGTGACATTTGCTGTAACTTGGAAGACTGGTAGGCTTAAAGAAGTCCGCAGTGACCTCATGGCGTTCTCATCCGTACTTTCTTTGGTGGGTCAGCTGACCCTCGTATCATTTGCCGCATTAGGACTGGGAATCGCTTCGAGCGTGATTGCCATGACTGCGACTCTGTGTGCGACTCTGGGCCTAGTGAATCCGTGATACGCTGAACGGACTCTGGTGACCCCTATCTAGCGGTTACTCAGAAAGCAAGGGCTGTGAGACTCCAGTTGATGTAGAACACTGATTTCGTGTGATGTCCTGAGATCACGTTGTCTGTCAGGCGGACTGTGAAGAGAATCTGCCAGCCTTGCTGAAGTTCTGTCGCCCAGGGCCAGAACCACGCGTCAAATGTAACAAGGTAGTTCGAACCTCTCTCCCTAATGTAGATGAGTTTCTCTCGCGGTGTCATGTTCAGGTGTACCATGTCAGGTGTTGTTAGCCCCACGAGATCAATGGTTGTCCTATTACTGAAGAATGCAATAGCTCCAGCGTCAACCATTGCTATGACTGCATCTACAGGAGTGTTCTCTTGAAGCCACTTTCCAATCTCGACTTGCTGATCATTGATGTTCTTGATGGAATTCCCGTAAAGATCTGCTTGGTCCACGTATCCTAGCGTAGAAGGCGCAATCAGCAATAAGG